>JAYZXK010000380.1:0-3965 GCA_036141415.1 Pseudomonadota bacterium | reverse complement strand
GTCGCTGAGTACCAGCATATTACTCCAGTGCTCAGGGTAGGCAGCCTGCTTGGCCGCATACCAGCCTTGCATAGCAGTGAGCAATTCACGAGCAGGCTCATGGCTTTGTTGGCTCACAAAGGTAATGCAGTCTGATAATGCCGCCAACAGCTGGTGTTCATACACCAGCCGCTGGGAATAGTGCTGAATTTTACCCAGTGCGGTGTTGCGCTCGGCCACCAGGTTGCCCAGCTCACATTGTTGCAACTGATAGAAACGAGTCAGGTTAATGTCCAGCTGCGCCGGCGCCGAAAGCAGCAATTCACGCTGCGGATAGTCAGGTGCCGGTTGCTCTTCGGCTGCGCTTAGCTCGGTATTCAGCACCCGGCTCAGCCGGTCGTTGTATTCGCTGATATCGTCGCTCACCTGATGCGGTGAACATGCGGTAATACACACTAAAATCGCGAGGGAATAAAGCATCCCCCTGGCACGGTGCTGCCAGCCAGACTCCTGCAATGAACTGCCCTTAAAGTAGTTGTTGATTAAGTTGTACGATGTCGTCCTGCGCGGCTTGCAGGTAATGACCGCCAAATAATACGGCATGATTAAGGATGTGGTAAAGCTGGTACAGTTTGCGTCGGCTCCGGTACCCCTCATCGAGCGGCCAGATGGCGTTGTAGCCCTGGTAAAACGTGTCGGGCAGGCGGCCGAACAACTCGGTCATGGCCAGGTCGGTTTCGCGGTCACCAAAATAGACGGCCGGATCGAATAACACCGGTTGATGGTGATGAAAACCCAGGTTACCGCTCCACAGATCGCCATGTAATAAAGACGGCTGCGGCTGATAATCCTGCAGGAAATGGTAAATCTGCGTAGTACAGACATCAATGTTACACCACACATGGCCTTGCCGCGCCAACAGTTCCAGCATGGCGCCGATGCGGCTTTCAGCAAAAAAAGTGGCCCAGCTGTCGGTGGCAGTATTCACCTGTACTGAGCGGCCAATGTAATTATCCCGCGGCCAGCCATACTCAGGCCCGCTGGTAGTGCGGTGCAAATGGGCCAGTTGTTTACCGCAGGTCAGCCAGTCTTCATTGACACTTTGTGATAGCTTTAAGTATTGAATTACCAGGTACTCATTGATCTGGTTATTCTCTTCCAGCACGCCGTAACAAATCACTTTGGGGGTACGAATACTGGCGGCATTGGCAAGCGCCTTCAATCCATCCGCTTCGGCGTCCAGCTCCGTATTGTCTATAGAAGTCAGGGGGCGGTATTTAACAAAGTAGCGCTGGCTGTCATCGCGTATCACCGCGCATTGGTGGGTGTCGCCTCCGGTTACCGGCTGACGGTTCTGACAGACAAATAAATGGCCGGTGTGCTCACTGATTTGTTCGCTGATAAATTGCCACATGGTTGTATGCATCGTCACACTTTTCCTGAGTATGGAATATATTTGCCCGTTTGCCAGTTACAGACAGAACCAATTGAGGCGTTTGCAGGAACATCAGCCGTCCTAATTCGACAAATCGTTCAGTAAAAAAAACGAGAGCGCTTGATTTTAAGCACTTTTTTTGTATTTATAACAAGTTACTCCATAACAATACGTTGTTTCCTCTTATGGCGCTTTCAACCAAGCAAGTAGGGCTGGGTCTCGGCCCGGCAGTTTTTCTGGGTATTTTACTGGGATTCAGTCCTGACAATCTGAGTCAGCAGGGCGTTGCCGTGCTGGCCGTTACCCTGTGGGTGGCAATCTGGTGGATCACCGAAGCCATACCAATAAGCGTAACCGCACTGTTACCCATTGTGCTGTTGCCGCTATTTGGCGGCGTGAATATCGCCGATGTCACGGCCTCTTATGGCCACAAATACATCTTTTTATACA
The DNA here is from genome assembly GCA_036141415.1 of Pseudomonadota bacterium. Taxonomy (GTDB): domain Bacteria; phylum Pseudomonadota; class Gammaproteobacteria; order Enterobacterales; family Alteromonadaceae; genus Alteromonas. The sequence continues at coordinate 2,101 of JAYZXK010000380.1, read as the reverse complement.
TGGGCGGCTTTATTTTAGCGATTGCCATTGAGCGCTGGAATCTGCACCGGCGTATTGCACTCACTATCATTTATGTCGTTGGCAGTAACGTGCCGCGTATTATTCTGGGCTTTATGTTGTCTACTGCCTTTTTGTCGATGTGGATTTCCAACACGGCCACCACGGTGATGATGTTACCCATAGGCGTGGCTGTGGCGAGTCAGTTTCTGGGCCATTCTGCACTAAACCCCAAAGAGGGCGAGCAGTTCAGTAAGGCGCTGATGCTGGCGATTGCCTATTCGGCCTCCATAGGTGGCATGGCCACACTTATCGGTACGCCGCCCAATCTGGTGTTAGCCGGTATCCTGCAGCAAATCTATGGCATTGATATCAGCTTTGCTACCTGGTTTATGTTTGGCTTTCCTATCAGTGTGGTGTTGCTGACAATTTGCTGGGTATACCTCACTCGTTTTGCCTTTGCCTGCAAAGATAGTCAGTTTCCGGGCGGACGTGAGGAAATAGCCAAACTGCGCGAGGCCCTCGGGCCCATGAGCTACGAAGAAAAGCTGGTGCTCACAGTGTTTGTGGGAACCGCGTTAATGTGGGTGTTCCGCTCTTATCTGCAACACTTTGTGCCGCAGCTCGACGATACCATTATTGCTATTACCGCCGCGACTACCTTATTTTTGTTTTCCTCAAAAGATAAAACGCAGCCGATTATGACCTGGGAAGAAGCGGTCAGAATGCCCTGGGGCACCATAGTGTTGTTTGGTGGTGGTATTGCCATTGCCGGTGGCTTTCAGAAGTCCGGGCTGGCCAGCTGGATAGGGCAGCACCTGGTATTGCTGGAAGCCTTACCGCTGTTTTTACTGGTGGCGATTTTAATCGCGGCGGTTAACTTCCTGACTGAAATAACCTCTAACCTCGCCACTACCACGGTCCTGCTGCCCATACTGGCACCCATGGCACTGGCGCTGGATGTGCATCCTTATACCCTGATGGTGGCGGTGACCGTTGCTGCTTCCTGTGCTTATATGCTGCCTGTGGCGACGCCACCCAATGCCATTGTATTTGGCTCCGGCTATCTGAAAATTGCCGATATGTTTAAAACCGGTATCTGGATGAACTTTATTTCGATTATTTTACTGTCCTTTGCGGTGTACTGGTTATTGCCAGCACTGTGGGGCTTTGAGTTGAATGGTTTTCCGGCGGAGTTTAAATAGGAAAGGTTGTTCGACCATCACAAAACTCGGCCAGAGAGTTTGCTCTGGCCGTTGCTGTTTGTAACTTACTGATTAAGCAAAGCGATTTCAGCATCCTTGTTCAGAACTACCCACCAGCGATTACCAAATGCGCTGTCATAGCCCGTTAAGGGATAATCTTCACATTCAGCGTCCCGCACTGGCGGTTCTGCGAGATAGCTGTCTGTCCATGCTGAGTCCACCACACAGTTTGCCGGAGCTATCGATTGCCATTCGCCATCAATGAGCATGCCAAGGGTTACCGTTGCCGCATCGAACGATTCAGCTCCGGTTAACTGAACGGCATAAGGATCGCTCAGGGCAGTGCTGATATCCCAGTCTTTACTGGCGGTGGATGGCAGTATAATGGCCTGCTTAGTGCTACCGTCAGTTTGAGAATTGGCTAATCCACTGTCTGCTTCAATGTCTTTTTCCATACCATAATCATCCTGATAAACCCCGGTCTGGTTTTGTGTGCCGCTGATTATAAGGATGTCTGAAGCCGTATCTACGGCCGACTGCCAGCTCAGGGTCACATGTTCCTTAAGATCGATAGTGGTTTCGGGGATCAGTAGCTCACCAGAGTCATAATCCGGGATCACACGAACCGGACTATTGAGGTTAGGGCTCCAGCTTTCATGGACCTGATACAACCATTGGTAAGCCAAACGTAACAGATCGTTCATAGACTCTGCGCGAGTAATACCCGGTGTGAAACTCATGTCTCTGGTGCGGGTATCGGTACGGTTGAACGTATCATTCTGACCACCAACCAGGTTGACATAACTGCCGTCATCGGCATAACACTCATTGGTCATGTAGCGGGTTTGAAAAACCAGTACCGGCCGGGTGTCGGATAAAATAGAATTAGGGTAAATCAC
>JAYZXK010000379.1:0-4070 GCA_036141415.1 Pseudomonadota bacterium | reverse complement strand
GCGGCCTGCGTTCCATCCTGCATAATAAAAATACAGCAGGCCCCTATGCTTTACCAATGATGTCGCATATACACCATCGCAGTCAAAATACCCAAGTTTTCCAAAAGGTATTACCGGCTGCTGGGACACCGAACAAACTTTGACAGTCTCTGCGATTTCAACCTCGACGTAGCCTACCTGGTTTCGTTGACTGCTGTCTCTCGTAGAAAAATATATTCTCCACAAATCACCATGTAAGTGATAAGGTGTAGGCACTGTGGCATGAGAACTCATCCATTCGGATGTTCCCTCCGGACAGAATACTAAGCCTAACTTTTTCCACATACATCCAACCTAATTGTTTAAATTTAGCAGTAGGGCGAATACCGCTTCTATAGTGACTAAGTGATACTGACTTACTTTTTGTCAACCACTATCGTCCACTCCCACAAGTCATAATCATGCAAAAGCGTAACTTTTTTAGAGAACGAACGTTTACAGAAATCGAACCAGTAGCATGGATCACCATAAAATAGATGCGGCTCCTCCCAATCAACGTAAGAAGTTAATAAATTGAAGGAGAACCCCTTTGAACAGTTGGCATCAAGTTCCTGTAACTTTTTTTCAATAAACTGGTGCCAGGCTTCTTTACTGGCATCAAAGCGCACGTTAAACGTACCAGATACAAAACCAAAGTCCGCCTGGGTGTTAATTTGACTTGCGTTGAACAGGTTTACACGAGTTTCTTGTTGCCCTGTTAACTGGCGGCCTGCTTCATCAAGCATTTCGTTACTGATGTCATAACCGTTATAAGCCGATACGCGTCGCTCTTTTTTCGCAAGGTACAAAAGTAAAGAACCAAAACCACAACCATAGTCATTTACGCTGAAAGGACTTTCCTCTTCTGCTACCAGTGAGATGAGCTTGTCAAACCGCAGTTGCTGGCATTCGCGGCTGTTCCACCCTACAGCAGTAGAGTTGACGCCTTTTTCCTTAAGGTTAGTTGAATATAACTGTTCTACCTGACTAAGTTGTTTTTCCAGTGCCATCAGAAACCTATTTCCTCACTGTTTTTCTTAAACAAAGGAGTTGCTTTAGGCACGACTACTTGTTTGTCAGTAAGATCTCTGGAGACTATTGCCCCTGCGCCTATCAATACTTCATTGCCAATATTCAGTGAGTCGTGGAAAGTCGCATTTACTCCTACAAAAATATTATTTCCTAAATGGCAGGAGCCAGAGATCACTACATGGGATGATATAAAGCAATGTTTGCCAATGGATGAATGATGACCAAGATGATTGCCACTCCAGAATATCGTATTATCACCAATCGAGGTATAGGGTTGAATAGTGTTATCTTCAAAGATAAAGATATTTTCACCGAGTGTCGTTGATTTCCATATTTTTACGTCTGGATGAATGAAGTTGCAAAACGTATAACCTAACGATTTTATTTCTTTATACACCGCTTCACGCATTTTATTCATCTTGCCATAGCCTACCGCCACAAAAACTTTATGCTCGGCGGTTGAATAGTGCTCGACAATTGTCTCAATAGGTACCACATCAACACCATTGATTTTCGGCTTGGTGATAAACCGCTCGTGACAAGCAAAAGCAACAACTTGAAGTGCCGTGTATTCTTCGAAATAGTCTCGGGCAACTTCCGCAAATAACCCGGTGCCAACAATTATTAATTTGGAGTTCATGTGTTTCCCCTGTGCCGCAAAAAGCAACGTATATTATTCATCCAGGACTTTTTAACTGGTAATCCAGCACTGAAACCGCATTAACACAAATAACTTACTAAACATAAAGTTACTGTAGTCGCTCTATACATCCCGGGAAAGCACACTAAACGGCAACACAAAAAAGCCTTTGTACTCACCTAATAGCTCTTCTCGACTCGTCGCCAAAACGGCTTCATTAAATACTTTGGTGTAATAGAAATATGGGTAATCAGTTGTTCCCCATTTCTTTTTAAACTGGTAGACCCCATCCTGAGTCAACCAAGTGCCACCCCAGTTCCATTTTTTGAAACCACGCTTCACCGCATCTAGCATTGCTTCAAATATCACCAGACTGAGCGATTGAGTGTCTCTGAATTCCTGTTTTACAACAGGGGTGAAATACTCAACTGTTTGATTGAAGTAAAAAACTAACAGACTGGCAGATATATCACCGCCCACTCGGGCTTCAAATATCGCCCAGTCACCCTGCTGCATATATACAGTTAATCGGTCGAAAAAAGCTTTTTCTTTAGCTAATCCGCCAATTTTTTGCATATTCTCAACGTGGATCGCATATAACGCATCGATAGCCTCTGGTTTTACACTTTGACTGACCTGCACACCTGACTTTATTGCTTTACGAATATTCCGTGGCCTCGGAGACTCGAATTTTGCCAACAGCGATTGCTCATCAACAATACCTTCTAATGAAGTAATTTGTCCGACGCGCTGATCTTTATAGTCACATTTAGTGATTTCATCATAAATCTGCGTATCTTCATTCAGGGGATTCGTAATGATCGTCGCAGAGCAAGCACCGGCCTCTTCAGCTAAACAATAAAACTGGTCAATCAAAATTTGTTTGTTTGAAAATGAATCGGCACTATCGATAACGCCGCCGTTGCTGCCATAGTACGCCAGTGAATTATAGACTGGGCCAAACTTCCCTGTTGCTACCATCACCGGCAACAGCGCAGTCAGTTTGCAATCCTTGCAAAGGGCAAGCCAAAAATAATCTGCCTGCAAATAGTCACTTACCAGAGCAACGTATCTGGGACTGCAATACAGTAAGGCCTTAGGTTGCCTCGCCAGAAAATGATAAATTCGTTCGCTTTGGTCTCGCTTAAGAATCTCGATCCTGTTCATTAGTGCTCTCTTTGCGACGAGAATATTTGCTCTGTATTTAGCAACGACCAAATTAACAAGCGACGATTCTCTTCACCGTTAATATGGGAATTGATCAGGCCACTAATAGTTTCGTAATCCAAAAATTTATAGATACTCGCATTGGGTTTGAGTAATTGTTCACAGACAAAGTCAATGCTTTCCCCTTTAAACCAACTGGCGTCCGGTGAACTGAAGCCTTGTTTTACCGACGATGTAATATCACTCGGAATATAGCGCGACATCACATCGCGCAAAATTTGTTTGCCATCACTGGTTTTCTGAAAATGCGCCTGTCGTTTGGCTTTCACTTCATTTTCGTTAATTTTCGCCACTTCAGAAAGGTTATTCAGCTTTAGGCTAACCGGGCACCTCATGGCAAAATCAACTAAATCGTTGTCCATAAAGGGCACCCGTGTTTCCAGGCTGTGAGCCATGCTCAGCTTATCTTCAACAACAAAGAGCCCATGCAGAAATGTTTTTGCCTCAAAGTACAAAGAGTGATTGATGTAATCCTCTGCACTATTAAGTTCATTCTGATGATTTTTAAACACATCCCGAAAAATATCCCGGGTGGATAGATGCCTGACTTCGTCCCAGACAGGCGCAAATACCTGTTCGAGCATAGGCTCTGGCATCAGACGTTGCCAGAAACCATAATACTGGTCTATGTAATGTTCGAAGTCCTTATTGACGGCTGCTCGGTAATATCGCCAGGGATAGCCGGCAAACAGTTCATCTCCGCCAGCACCAGAAAGCACTACCTTTACAAACTTGCTGGCCAGCTTGGCAGCGTAATAATTAGGGTAGCTCTGCCCTACTCTGGGCTCTTCCAGATGGTAAGCAAAATTCGGCAAACACCGTTCCATATCGCCGGCTTTAAGAACCATTTCATAGTGTTCAGTTTTGAACTTAGCCGACATGGCCTCAGCTTTAACGCGTTCGTCAAAAGCCAGTTCAATACCCGACGCAGAACTTAAATCAAAACCACAGGTGAAGGTTTTTATATAGGGCAACTCATTAGAAGCCAGCGCAGTTAACGAGCCGGAGTCCATCCCTCCAGACAAATAAGCGCCCAACTCTACATCACTAACCAGTTGGCGTTCTACAGCCTGGCACATTAAACGGTCAAGTTCTTCCTTATACTCCCGGGCCTCTACTGGGCCCTCAGGTTCACGAAAGCCATACTCCCAGT
>JAYZXK010000378.1:0-6749 GCA_036141415.1 Pseudomonadota bacterium | reverse complement strand
TACGAATGCCGGTAGAAATGTATTATTTATTGGTCGGTCTGTGACCCTCAATAAAGCGACGAACATCGTTAAACAGTTCAACCTTCGCCTCGCTGTTCACGTACATCATGTGGCCCCCTTCATAATAGGTATACCAGATTTGCTCTGCGTTTATTGCATGGCGGTTAAGGGTATATTCGGCATCAAAAAACGGCGTGACCAGATCGTAATACCCGGATGCTACTAACACATCCAACTGCGGGTTAATCCGCAATGCTTCAGATAATTGTCCCGCCGTAGTTACGTAAGTTGGCTCCCACGCACTGCCGTCTTTACTGGTACGATAACGCCAGTAACGTCTGAGGTCGGGGTCTGCCGGCGACAGATACTGACGCTCCCAGTCAACGTTGAGCGAGTTACGCAGATATACCTGCAGGGCGCTGTTAAAGGCGGCCGAGATGGTATCTGATGCAGCATCCCGTTTGGTGCTGTCGTCCAGATCGTCGCGCTCATCGCCTAAGTAGCGCGCATCCAGTAAACCGACGGTTTTGCTTTCATCCCGCAATAATTCTTTAGCGAAGCGGCGCGCACTGATCCTTAAATCAGCGCGTTCAACGTACTGAGGACTTAGGCCGGTAAAGTAAGCCAGGCGCTCAACCAGCTGGCGTTTTTGTTCGGGCTTTAACCGGTTGCCGGCGAACAAGCCAGGCAACAATTCGTTACTGGCAAACTCACGCGCCTGGTCCAGAAATGCCTGTTTATCCTGCGGTACCGGGGTGACTTTACTATGATATAAAGCGGCTGCAGCCATGGTCGGTACATAGGTAACATAGGAGATAATATTATCCGGGATATACGGCGATGAGCCCTGATAGTCCAGCGCCTGTGAAACAAACACCAGTCCGTTAATGCTAATCTTCATGTTTTTTTGCAGTATGTTGGCCACGTAGGCAGCGCGGGTGGTGCCATAACTTTCTCCGAGAATAAAGATCGGCGAACCCCAGCGATTATTCTCAGTCATCCAGGTACGGATAAACTCAGCCATCGACTGCGCATCTTCTTTAAGGCCCCAGAACGCTTTACCTTCATACTCACCCAGAGCCCGGGAATATCCGGTGCCGACCGGATCGATAAAGACTAAATCCGTGACATCCATGATTGAGTTGCTTGAGCTCTTGGGTAAATAAGGTGGTAACCCTGGATGGGATGCATCCGAAGGCACTTCAGCAAAAGCTGGTCCTAAGCCACTCATATGCAGCCATACCGACGCCGACCCCGGCCCACCATTCCACACGAAGGTCACCGGCCGTTTAGCTGTTTCGGCTTTTTGCTTGGTATAGGCAAAGGAAAAAATACTGGCTTTGGGTTCACCTTTTATATCGCGCAGATAGGTTTCGCCCGCAGTAGCCCTGTACGCAACTTTCTGACCGTTAAACTTACCACTGTGATTTGTAATGAACGCCTGCGGTGCTTCGACAGAGAGTTTCTCATCATCATCCGCAGCCTGTGCCGATGTCATCAACAAACCAATTACCAGTAACCAGTACTTAGTGCCTGTTCCAAACCGCATAGTTGCTCCACCTGTTTTTAGATTTATTGCCATTCAGTATATAGCGTTATAACCACAATACAGGCTACAAACGACGACCTCACTCAAACTGATGATAAACATCCGCCATATCCGAATAAAAAATAATGTGGTCAAACCATCAATAAATGCGTATGTTAAATCCCGTTTTAGGATGTCCCACCATTAACAAGGATTGAGCTTTATGAAGTTATTAAAGTCTGCCGCCCTTTTTCTGTTACCCGCCACGATATCAGTGAACGCCAATGCCGAATACCTGATTAACCTGGCCGATTTTCCTGACTGGTTCCAACAATCCATGGCCAGAGAAACCAGTGTCGAAACCAGCGGAAAAATGGTTATCGAACGGTTGAACGTTGACGCCCAGGTAAAAGGCAAGCCGGTGTTACAAGACAGCGGCAGCACCGACGTATGGTATTACACTATGGATATCGGCTCTGATTCACCGGTGGAATGTTACGCCTTTTTAGAATTTGATGGCGCAGCCAACTCCCTGCATGCCATTGTGGAACACAGCCTTGGCGGCGCAGAGCAGATTAATGGTAAAGCCCTATCCGGGCGTTACACACTAGGCCTGGATATGGGCATGATTGGCGATACGCCTTTCCTGCAATTAGACACTTTGTATAACTTAGGCGAAGGCAGCGAAAAGGTTGTCGGCGTATTAAAAGGTTTATCAGCCCAGACCGACCAGAGCCTGCAAATTTGTGTGCATAACGAAATGGGCTATCAGCAGACTTTCCACAACGTATTCGCCAGTTTTGTTCAGGCTTTTACGGCTAACGATCAGCAACCAGAACTGTATGAAGCCACCTACCGCATGACCATTAATGGTATTCCGGTGGGTTACTCTCAGGAGAAACACACCATTGATCAGGACGGCGATATTGCAACCGTCTTGCGCGATGCCATGATTACCCCGGTGGACCAAGTTGCGGTATCACGCTCAGATTCGCAAACACTGGAATGGAGCCGCCCCGACGGCTCACTTATTAACGCTCAGGAATATACCATTGAAAATGGCCAGTTGGCTTCACAGTTTGCTATCAGTTCTGCCGAAGATGCCTGGCAGGTAACAGGCCAAATGCAGGGTAAAGAAGTCAGCGCGACTCTGGAATACAACAGCTGGTTATTGTCGAGTTTCGGTAATTACACTGAAACAGCGCTACTGCTGGCCAGCGATGCACCATCTGCCGATTATCACATCTGGCTGTCGGATGCCGACCCAACCTCAGCCTTGCCGGTTACCTTTACAAAGATCGACGAACTGCCAGTCGCCAATTTACAGTTCGACCTGGGTCCGCTAACCCTTAAATACCTGGCCACAGAAAATGGCTCCTTTGAAAAAGGCTCCATTGCTCAGGGTGGTGCCAAGCTGATACTTGAAAAAGTATACAGCAAAGGCCAGCCGGTAATGCCATGAACAAGCTGATAACCATTCTGGCACTGACGTTTTCATTAAATGTTAGTGCTCAGTCAGTGCCCACTCTGGCTGAAATCCCTCTGACAATGAGTGCCAGCCAGTCCGGCGCCTTAACGAACACTATTTACCTGGAAGTAGAAACGCGCCAGGCCGCCTCACTGGTAAAACATCTGAGCAACTATAGCGGCGTCACTACACAACAGCTGAATGATAACACCGTGGCAGTTGCATTGGCGCAACAGCCGCGGTTTACCGGCAAGGTGCAAAGTAAATATGCGCAGCCCAGTTTTGTTATCGATACCGACGAACCGGCAACCCGGGCATTTATTGAAGGGTTTACCAAAACCCGCACGGATACCGACGAGCTGGAAGCAATCACCGCCTATGTGAGTGAGTATATTAATGAACCAACCTATATTCATGGGTTTAATCTGGCGTCTACGGTAGCTACTCAACGTGCTGGCGACTGCACTGAGTTCGCCACCCTGACAACCGCGTTGGCCAGAGGTTTAGGCATGCCTGCCCGATTAACCATTGGCACGGTGATAACCGCTTACGCAGAATCAGCCGATGCATTTGGTCATGCCTGGACTGAGGTCTGGTATAAGGGTAAATGGCAGATTATTGATGCTGCACTGTACGGCGCTGACGGACAGCAGTTTTACTATCTGCCTACCGGCACACTCGACAATGAAGGGCCCGGTTTTGCCATGTCTTTAGTGATGGCTTCTTCTTTGTTTCCCAACCGCGTGTTAAACGTACAAAACCTGCAATAAATAGTAATAAGCGCCGCGCACCTGTTTGGGCAGATGCGCACGCACTATTTAACTAGAATCGCACGCTGGTCGCCAGCGTTATGCTGGCCATCCCGCCCGACGTGTTAGCACCGGCACCAGCCTGAATCGACCGAAAGGCCGGACCACGCACAACCTCAGCGCTCATCCTCTCAAGTATTTTCCAGATGGTATGGTTGCATTATATCCCGATACAAATATAATAATACGAACTATTATCATTTACATTGGATTTATTAATGAAATACAACGCGATTAGTCTCGCCCTGCTTACTTCTCTAACTTTGCCAGTCGGCGTTGCCAACGCAAACGCAGTACCTGACGATGAAGATATTGAAAAGCTCACGGTTAGTGGCGAGCGCTTAAATAATTATCTGTATGAAAAAGCCGATAGCCTGTCGCGACTGGATTTAGATATTAAAGACTTACCCCAGTCGATCAGTGTAATTGGCGAGGAAATGATTGATGATTTCGCGTTAAATAACATCAATGCGGTTCTCGATACCGTCACCGGACTCAACGTTGAGGAAGTCGAAACCGACCGTACTTACTTTACTGCCCGCGGCTTCGACGTGACCAACTTTCAGGTAGACGGTCTGGGGTTGCCGGTATTAAGTGGCAACGTACACGGCGACATTGACACCGCCATTTATGAAAGAGTTGAGGTGTTACGCGGCGCGAACGGCCTGATGACAGGTACCGGCAGCCCTTCTGCTACTATCAACTACGTGCGCAAAAAGCCCACCGAGAACACGCAAATCTCAGCCCGCGGCCAGTTGGGTAGCTGGAATGCCAAGCGCCTCGACATCGATGCCTCTGCACCATTAACAGACTCAGTTGGCGCCCGTGTTGTGGTGGTAAAAGAAAACAGAGAGTCATATCTCGACCGCTACGAGTTAGATAAAACCGTGGCTTACGGCGTCATTAGTGCCGCTCTTACCGACACTACTCAGCTAACCGTAGGCGCCAGCCAGCAAACCAGCGATGCCAAAGGCAATATGTGGGGCGCGTTAACCCTGTATTACGCCGATGGTACGCCAACCAACTTCGACACCAGTACCAGCACTTCGGCAGACTGGTCGAAGTGGGATGTGACCGACACCCGCTATTTCGCGTTCCTGGAACAGCAACTGGCCGAAGGCTGGTCACTCAAAGCCGATTACACGCACATAGAGACCGATGAAGACACCCAGTTGTTTTACACTTACGTATCACGCGATGCAGATACCGGTGTTACACTGTTGGATCCTGAAACCGGTCTGGGCCTGATTGGCTACGGCAGCGAATACACGCTGGATGATGAGCACGACTACGCAGATATCTACCTGAACGGTAACTTCGATGCATTAGGCCAAACACATCAGGTAATGATGGGAGCGAGCTATGCCAAAATCGCATACACCGATCAATCGCTTTATGACTTCCATACCGGCAACGGCTTTCCGTTACTGCCAGCTATGGAAGACTGGACCGGTGACACGCCGCTACCAGAGTTTACCGATGGTGCTACCGGCAGTGATGTAGAGGAAGAGCAAACCGCAGTATATTTTGGCGGTAACTTTGCGCTGACCGACAGCCTGTCGCTGTTAGCTGGCGGACGCTTTAACCAGGTGGAAGTCACCGGTATCTCCTATGGCATCGACGAGACCCTCGATGAAAACGCGTTTGTTCCTTACGGTGGTCTGGTTTACGCCATTAATGACGATATCAACACCTACTTCAGCTACACCGAGGTATTTACCCCGCAAACCGAACGGGATGCCAACTTTAACCGCCTCGATCCGATTACCGGTGAAGCCAAAGAGTTAGGGGTGAAAGCATCCCTGATGGACGGTAACGCACTGCTTACCGTGGCCTATTTCGATATTGATCAGGTTAATGTGGCTGTCGACGATGGCTTTGCAGCCAACCCGGTATCCGGTGTCGAAGAACAGGTTTACCGCGAAGCGGACGGCATTAGCTCAAAGGGCTGGGAAGTTGACTTAGCCGGTGAAATTCTGCCCGGCCTGCAAACCAGCCTGGGCCTGACGTTTTTCGACCTCGACGGCGATCAACTTGTGGCCGATTACACACCTGAGAAACTGGTTAACGTGAATGCTACCTATCAGTTCCAGACAATACCGGCACTGAAAGTTGGCACCTCCATTCGCTGGCAGGAAGCCACCTCGCGTAATATGGGCCAGGTACCCGCCGCCTATGCGAACGCCGGTCAGGACATCGTCATTGAGCAAGATGCCTACGCATTGGTGAACATGATGGCCAGTTACGCAGTTAACGACAGTATTACCATTATTGCTAACGTGAATAATGTCACCGACGAAAAGTATCTTAAATCGCTGTACTGGGAACAAGGTTATTACGGTGCACCCCGTAACTACATGTTGTCAGTAAACTGGCAGTACTAAAAACAAAAAGGCCGCTTAGCGGCCTTTTTCCTTTCTGGCTGTTGCTATGCCTGCTCGGCAACCGGCTCAAGCTGAGGACCGGCACTGACCAATGCCCGGCCTTTATCATTCACCGCAAATTGCTCAAAGTTATCAATAAACAGCTCAGCAAGGTGAGTGGCTTTTTCATACCAGTCATCAGTATTTTCATAGGTATCACGCGGATCCAGAATATCCGGATCGACGCCTGGCAGCGATGACGGTACCTGCAGGTTGAAAATAGGCAGAGTATGGCACTCCGCCTCTTCAATAGAACCATCCAGAATACGGTCAATAATTGCGCGGGTGTCCTTAATTGAAATCCGTTTACCCGTGCCGTTCCAACCGGTGTTCACCAGGTAAGCCTGGGCTCCAACCGCGTCCATTTTTGCGACCAACTCTTCACCGTACTTAGTAGGATGAAGGGTTAAAAAGGCTTTACCAAAACAGGCCGAGAAGGTCGGGGTTGGCTCAGTGATACCACGCTCAGTACCAGCCAGTTTAGCCGTAAAACCAGACAGGAAGTGGTACTGCGTTTGCGC
>JAYZXK010000377.1:0-3560 GCA_036141415.1 Pseudomonadota bacterium | reverse complement strand
GAATGCGGGAAATGACAGCTGCCGTATCTTCAGTTGTGTTTAACAGTGACAGTTTCTGTAATGCAAACACCAGGGTGGCCACCGGATGTTCATCAATACTCTGACTGGGGCTAACAAAATGGTAGTGAGAAACCTTCAACTGTGAAAAGCCGGATTCACGGCTAAGGTGGGGGAGCACACCGGCCCGCATTAAGGATGATTTGCCGCTACCACTTTTACCCAGCAGGAGCAGAAAGTGACAGGGCTGACGGGTAAGCAGTTTAAGCTGATAAATGACATCTGCAATGGCTTTTGTTCTGCCAAAGTAGATAGCACTTTGCTGTTCGTTAAATGAATTGAGCCCCAGATAGGGCGAGCCTGCGGTCCATTCCTGCAGCGGTTGTCGTTGTGAAGCGTTACCTGATGTTGCAGGAAAGGTTACCGGAGCAATAATTTTATAGCCCCGCCGGTAGATCGTTTCAATGTAAGTGGGGCTTTTGGCGTTACAGCCGAGCTTCTTTCTTAACCCGGCAATGCACTTTTGTACCGACGAGTCACCATAAAACGTACCGGCCCAGCAGGCGATTAGTAATTGTTCTGCACTAACGGTTTCACCAGCATGCTGACAAAGATAAATCAGCACATCCATCATCTTGGGTTCGATGGTTAATTGCTGTTGCGCCGCTATCAGTTGGTTGGACTCGCCGTCTACCGTCCAGGACCCCAGAGTAAACCTTCGTGGTGGCTCCCGTTTGTCATCTGTATTTGCAGAATCCATTCCTTACGGCCTTTAATCAGATAGCTGGTAAGCCTATAGCATAGAGTACGGCTGGTTGTTTTTCCACCAGGACCGCATTCGTTTCTTGTTTTTAACTTATTGAAATTTATTTTTTATTTTGATTTTTTAAGGGATGGTAAGGAAACCGTAAGTCTTTTTTTCACACGTTGAATAATACTACCGGTTACAAAGACGACAGCAGGTCTTTACTTTTAAGTTAAATGCATAAGGAATAAATGATGAACGACAAAAGTAAGTTACTGGTATTCATTCAACTCATGTTGTTTCATACGCTGGTAAACGCGGGTGGCGTTAACCAGGATGTGTCAGTCAGCAACGAAATATGGAACGATGCAAGGGCGCTTAAAGCGCAGTTTGTAGTAAAACAGGACGTTAACTATCTCACTGTCCATAGCGATGAAGATCAGCTTGTGGCGGAGTTACTCATTCCCCGCAGCAAAAAACTGGCTAACATTGCCTGGTCTAGCAACGATAAGTATCTGACCTTTACCGAGGACGATAGAAATTTATGGTTATTTAATATCGGCTCCGGCTCAGTAAAGCTGCTGGACCATAAAGCCCGGGTGAGTGCATCCTGGAAATTTAATGCCCAATGGTCGCCAAATGGTCAGTGGTTGCAATACATCACCAGCAACAATGAGCGTTATCCGGTAAAAGTGTATTCTTTACAACGCAAACGCGCTTATCATGTACCGGTGGCTGCCGATGCCATAGCCAGTATCCGCTGGCATGATCACAACAATGAGTTAGTGATCATTACCGACCAGACAGCAGAACAACCTGCTGAACTGGCAATTCATGATATAACCCTGACGCTCAGGGAAGACGATCAGCTAGCCAACGTTACGCCGGCGCTGTGAATTACATCAGTGCAGAAGGAGGCATTAATGCAGATGCTTCCTTAATTGGAGTGTTGGAAATTTAACCAGTCCCACTTCCTTAACCACGTTTAGCGGCGTCTTTTTGGCTTGTTTTTGATATCAGAATAAAAAATAAAATGAGGTACAAGGGCATATCAATAAACGTGGTGTAGGTTAACCACTGATCTTCGCTAAGCAGCACCGCCACAGCGTAATTAAGTGCTGCCATTAATAGCCCCAGAACGCTCAGCCCGATCACGAAGGGCTGATATTTAACTGGCGCGTTTAGATAGCGTTCAAACCGGGGGCCAAAGTACTTCCCTTCACGAAATACGCCATCGGTTAGCAATACCAGTGCGCCCAGCAAACCCATTATCGTGCCTTTTAGCTGCACAAAAAACTCACTGTCGAAAGTGAGCGATAACAATGCGGATATCAACAGCATAACTGTACCAAAAACAGCAAATCCGCCGAGTAAATCCATTTTAACAAAGCGTTGCACCACCACCAGAGCCAGTCCTAAAGCGATGCTGGTAAATGCCGCCACGGTTAGGTCGCCGGTTGTTTTGGACACAATAAAAAATGCCGCGCCTAAGCCGATATCGGCGAAAATGGAATGTTTGTTCTTTTGCCACTGGTCAGTTTGTTTCTGGCGTTCCTGTTTGACCGTTTCGGTCTCTTGTGCGTGTGTGCCAGCGAGTTTTTTTAGTTTTTTATCGGCAAAGTAAATGTCGTTATCCGGATGACTAGCGTAGATGCGCTCGTCGCTCTGGTAAACCTCAATACCGACGGTCAGCCAGTTGATGTAGCCCACAGACACTTTTAGCGTATTGCTTGCGTCATCACTGCCGACGATGTGGGTAAGGACCTTTAGTTCATCGATAAAGTTACCGGTTAATTCATCAATCAGGTGTCCGTTTTTATACAGCCGTGATGTATAGGTGGTAAAGGAAAACGAATAGCGGATTTCATAGCTGTCTTTATCACATTCGAAGGGGCGTCGGTAGGTCCATAATCGCATCAGTGGTCTCCTTGATAAACGAATGCAAACGGGCATGAAGGCTGAGCCCGCAAAGCATTCAGTGCACTTAGTAGGAAGCAGGAATAGTAATATTGCAGTGTTTTTCCGCTGGCGCTTTATTTTTTGTGCCTTGTACCATGTAATCAAATTTGACTTCAGTGAGGGCGGGCGTTTTTTCGGTATTTGACTGGGTAGGTTGCCAGCGCCATTGTTTTATAGCGTTAAGCGCTGTTTTATCAAACACCCCAAACGGGAATGAATCCGTGATCTTCTGTACCACGGCTTGCCCCTGACGGTTGACTATAAATTTTACGGTTACACAACCTGACAGACCATTTCTGGCCGCATCTGCTGTGTAACCCGGATCAACACGTCTTTGAACTTTCCATAGGGCATTAAACTCGGCGTCGGTAGACAATGCGAGGTCTGCAAAGTTACTTTCGTTATATGAATTATCCTGTGAATCTGCAGTTAGTTGGCTACTTGCACAGCCTGAAAGCAGGCTAATCAGACTGATATACAGGTACTTCATCATGGCTATATCCTTTAGCTAACTTATTTTCGCTGCGATTTTATAGCAAAATTTTAGCCGGGCGTCATTAGCCAACACGGCTTACTACCCGCTGGGCGAGATCCGAAAGGCGCATATTTTGTTCCATGGCTGAGCTTTGCAATTTGCGGTAAGCCTGCTGTTCAGATAAGCCGCTTTGCTGCATTAGCAGCAACTTAGCGCGGTCGATCACTTTTTGCTCATTAAGTGCCTGTCTGGCGGCACTGAGTTCGTCGGCCATATCCTCGATGCGCTGGGCCTGGCCGCGGATAAGATCGTAAAACGACTTATGCGCTGACAAGGTAGAACTTTCAGGCAGCTTTTTCGCTTCTCTACCGGCGCCCTTAAGGC
>JAYZXK010000376.1:0-7895 GCA_036141415.1 Pseudomonadota bacterium | reverse complement strand
GTTATAAAACACCCATACCGTACCGATTTTGATAACACCTTTAATACGACTGATAGGGTCGAGTTCATTAAGCAGGGCTTCGAGCTGCCAGTAATCAAAGCAATCATCGCGGTGAAATATCCAGCCGCAGCTGTAAAGGCCATTGCCGTCGCCGGTTTTTCGCACCGGCTTACCTGGCGTAGCGATTTCAGCATGGTCGCTGTGGTCTTGTGTATGTTCATGTTTGTGGTCATGGCTGTGATGTGAATGGTGATGAGATTCAGGAAACTGCGCTTTAAGTTCACCGTTTCGTACCACGTCCAGTAACGCTATATCGATAACCGAACGGGTGGTACGGCCCACGTATTGCTTGGGCGGAAACATAGCATTAAGGCCGTTTTCGGTGGCAGCAATCTGCTCTGCACTAGCCAGATCGCACTTGTTAATCAGTACAACATCAGCAAGGTTTAACTGGTCGTGAAAGGTTTCATTGTTAATCACCTCCGGTTCGCCCAGAGAACGCGGGTCCAGCAAGCAGATGGTGGCGCGTAAATCCAGTTTATCGCGAAACGCGGGGCCGGTTAACGTATCAATTATCCCTTCAGGATGGCCAATACCCGTAGGCTCGATGAGCAGCCGGTCGGGACTGGCCTGTTCAATCAGCGCGCGAACCGTTTTACCCAGCGAAGCGCCAAGGGCACAGCAAATACAGCCTCCCGCCAGCTCTTTTACGTGCAGACCGTTTTGATCGGGTAACATTTCCTGATCGATACCCACCTGGCCGAACTCATTCACCAGAATCGCCCAGTTTTCGCCCTCTGGTTTATTGGCCAGCAGGCCATTTATAGCAGTGGTTTTGCCCACGCCCAGAAAGCCGGTAATGATATTGGTGGGGATCAAAGGGGTGTTCTGGCTCATCACTTCTCTTTCGCTTTAAAAAATGAAACACTGCTAAGCAGCAATACTGGTATGGTACAGCATGGCGTTATAGCATAACAATTCAAGGGTATGCAGCATGCAGTGCCCGGTAAAACACCATTACTGAATGACGCATAAAGTCTGGATGCTCCCATTGTATAACCACCAAAGAGAACACTCATGGCTATAACCGATCCGCTGGTTGCGGATGAATTATTACCCTCCCTTAATGCTTTATTGCAGCTAACCGAGCAATCGCCGCCCTTAAACGGCGCGAATCTGGGGTTTTATCGCAAGCGCGCCAGAGTAGGGGGCAGCAAGCCCCTTGATGATGTGCCTTTTGAGGTGGTGGATGTAGCCGAGGGGCAAGGATACCGGGGCTTTCGACTTTGGGTAATCAATACAAATGCGAATGCTCTGGCGCGGCCGGCAGTACTGCACTTTCATGGTGGCGGGCTGGTAATGGGCAACTGCCAGAATTCCCTGCCGCGTATGCAAAGCCTGGCCAAAGCATTAAATTGCGCGGTGGTATCGGTGGAATACGGCCTGGCGCCTGAAGTGGGGCCCGACGAGGCGCAAAAACAGCATCAGGCTGCGCTGAACTGGCTCATTGCACAGGCCGGTAAGCTGGCAATTGATACTAGCCGAATCAGCTTATTGGGCGTGAGCGCCGGTGGCTGCCATGCCGTAAATCTGGCACTACGCTGTGCCGATAATAAGATGATAGGTTTAGCCGGTATGGCGCTGCTTTATCCTATGCTGGACGACAAAACCGGCAGTACCGTGATGCCGCTAGCACATCAGGGGCAGTATTTATGGACGGCCGAACAGAATCACTATGGCTGGCGCACTTTCCTCGGCAAAGCCCCTGGTAGCGATAAAATACCCAGTCACCATGTACCAGCCAGAGCGAAAACCCTTAGCGGATTGCCACCCACATTCATTGCGGTGGGAGAACTGGATTTGTTTTATGCCGAAAACTGCGCCTTTGCTACAAGACTCGAGGCGGCAGGTATTGCTGCTGAACTTTACACTGTGCCCGGTGCATTTCATGCCTTTGAGTCCATAGCCCCGCAAAGCCAACTGGCGGATGGGTTTAATCAGCGCCTGTTGCAGGCGCTGGATCGGTTTGGCCACTAATCACCTTTCCAATCGTAATGTATTAAGGTATGAGTAATATTCATGTATTAATGAAATAAAGTCACTTTTATTCATGTGAATCGGCGCGTATAACTCTCTCAGGTTCTGAACACAGATAGTGTTTAGTGAGTTTTTAGTTCTATGAGCAGGGTAGCAGACGACCATGAAAGATGATTTTAGCTTTACCATAAAGCGCGTTTGTTTTGATGAAGATTACCGTCCATCTGACAACACGCGAATGACCACTAATTTCGCCAACCTGGCCCGCGGTGAATACCGCAAAGCGAACTTGCGCAATGCTCTGGCGATGATAGGTAACCGCTTTAATGCCCTGGCCAGCTGGGATAATCCGGCGGGTAATCGCTACAGCGTGGAGCTTGAAATTATCTCAATAGACATTGATATCGATGGCAGCGGGCAAACGTTTCCCACCATCGAAATGCTGCAAACTTACATTGTTGACAAGCAAACTAACGAGCGCATTAACGGTAACGTTGGCAACAATTTCTCCTCTTATGTGCGTGACTATGATTTTAGTGTGTTGCTGCTAAATCATAATAAAAACCAGGCGGGCTTTAGCATCCCGGACAATTTCGGCGATCTGCATGGCAAGTTGTTTAAGTGTTTTGTGAATTCGCCGGAATATCAGCGGGCATTCGCTAAGCTGCCGGTGATTTGTTTGAGTGTGTCTGACAGCAAAACTTATCACCGCACCGAGAATACCCATCCGGTACTGGGTGTTGAGTACCAGCCAAACGAGTCGTCACTCACCGAACTGTATTTTCAGAAAATGGGCCTGAAAGTGCGCTATTTCATGCCGCCAAACAGCGTTGCACCGTTGGCTTTTTACTTTTTTGGCGATCTGCTGAACGACTACACCAACCTGGAGTTAATTAGCACCATAGCCACTATGGAGACTTTCCAAAAGATATACCGGCCAGAAATTTACAACGCCAATGCCGTGGCCGGGCAACGGTATAAGCCTAATCTTAAACACCCGGATCATTCCGTTACTCAAATAGTGTATGACCGTGAAGAGCGCAGTCAGCTTGCCATCGAGCAGGGGCGATTCGCCGAACAGTATTTTATTAAACCTTATCAGGCCGTGCTGGAGCAATGGTCTGCCAATTACACTAACTAATAATCGGAAAGCATGCTTACTATGAAAAACTTATTACCTGTATGTAGCGCCGGCAGTTTACCTAAGCCAGCCTGGCTGGCACAGCCAGAAACCCTGTGGTCACCCTGGAAACTGGAGGGTGAGGCACTGGTGGAAGGGAAGCAGGATGCGCTACTGCTGTCGTTGCAGGGCCAACTCCGCGCCGGTGTTAACATTGTTAGTGACGGCGAGCAATCCCGTCAGCATTTTGTCACCACGTTTATCGAACACCTCAGCGGCGTGGATTTTGAAAATCGTAAAACGGTAAGAATTCGCAATCGCTACGATGCCAGTGTACCGGTAGTGGTGGATGCCGTGGCCAGAACAAAGTCGGTCTTTGCCGACGATGCCCGTTTTTTACGTAAACACACCAGCCAACCAATAAAATGGGCGTTACCCGGGCCGATGACGATGATTGATACGTTGTACGACGATCATTACAAAAGCCGTGAAAAACTGGCCTGGGAATTTGCCAAAATTCTTAATCAGGAAGCGAAAGAACTGGAAGCCGCTGGGGTGGATATTATTCAGTTTGATGAACCAGCCTTTAATGTGTTCTTTGATGAAGTGAATGACTGGGGGATCGCAGCGCTGGAAAGAGCCATTGAAGGCCTTAAGTGTGAAACCGCGGTGCATATCTGTTACGGCTATGGCATTAAAGCCAATACCGACTGGAAGAAAACCCTGGGTGATGAGTGGCGCCAGTATGAAGCGGTGTTTCCAAAACTACAGCAGTCAAATATCGATATTATTTCGCTGGAATGCCATAACTCCCGGGTGCCCATGGAGTTGATTGAATTGCTCCGCGGTAAAAAAGTGATGGTCGGTGCCATCGATGTTGCAAACAATGCGATCGAAACGCCGGAGGACGTCGCCGATACGCTGCGTAAAGCTTTACAGTTTGTTGATGCGGATAAGCTTTATCCATGTACAAACTGCGGCATGGCACCGTTGTCCCGGGAGGTGGCGCAAGGCAAATTGGCAGCCCTCAATGCTGGCGCGCAAATTGTGCGGGATGAGCTGGGTAGGTAATCCGGTTCGCAAGCATTACATCTATAGAATTTTCTGGAATGGAAAATCGGCCCCTGAGATTCAGGGGCCAGGTATCACTTCTCGAGACTGTAAAAGGTGTCTGTAATCCTTTTCACTCAAACCTTCTACAGCACATTTTAATGCCACTTACTAATTAACGCGTTTTCACTGGAGAGGAAGTATGTTTAGCCACTTTGTTTGCCTGATTCTTTCTTCGACTCATAAGCGGCACTCACTCCGGTACTCTTGGTCAACACATCAAGATAACTCAGGTTATTACTACATTTCGTTATCAGACCTGCGAGCTCAGATAGTTCATTACCTTTTACGTAATAGAGTCGTTTTGACAACGCATCGACTTCTCGTTTCATGGTCTCGCTACCATCACCTGAATAGGTTTGTACGACTTGGTTAAACTTACTGTTTAAATAGTCGTTCATTGTCTTCTCGGTTGGTAATGAGCCCAATAGGAGAGCGATAATTATGAAGCCATCATTTTGTCCTATAGAGGAATTTTCACGTTTCCTTCTTGACAGGAGCAGTCCTAAAAGCAACCAGGCGGCGTCTGCAATCTCCAGAGCCTCGTCATCTCCCTGGTTATCTTCCTGGTATTCTGTCAGGCGCATAAGATCCATTCTAAAATGCTGAATCAAACCCATTGCTCGAAGTTCTACCAGGCCTATGCCGAAGTTTCTTGCTCCTTGGTTTAATCCACTTAGAACGTTAAGGACATCAAAGAATTCATTGTCGTCATCAACAATTCTTTTTACTGCCTCTCTATCTTTTGAAGAGCTAAAAAAACTCTCCGAGTAATTTTTTACGTGTGTATTTTCAGGCTCCGATCTACTGTTAGTGTCAGCTTGTACGGAAAACTGTAACACGGAACGAAATACAGAGTCTTTAAACGCTTCTTCTATCGTTTCGACCAGTTTTTCCAACTTTTCTTCTAGCTTTTCCTGCAGCATCTCCTCAGGATCATGAGTTTCATGAGGTTTGACTGCTTTGCCATCTCTCCCAGGTTTGGGGTTGATTAGGTGAGCTCGCTGCTCAGTTATATATAGATCTTTCGCATACAGAAGAACGGCTGCACATGCTCTTTTAGTATCAGATATAGAGCGTGTAAGTCGGGAGTTCAAATCTGAGATACGTTCAACATGTTCTTCCCATAAGCGAATTTGTTCCCGTATAGAGTCATTGAGTTGAGTATTCTTGGCGATACCAGCAATCCGAATTGCGACGACCGCGCCGGCGAAGCCCAGGGCCCAGCCACCAAGTGCGTCAAATAGGCCAGTATCTTCTTGCGATAAGTCAGGTCTCATTAACTCGGTGGGAAGTAATTGAAATTTGATAGTCAACCAAAACAGGGCAAAAGTGAAAGTACCGAAAAATAATGTCAGTATGATTAGTTCGCTAACAGGCCCAAACAAGACCCTTCTAAGCCAGCTTGCTGGATTAACCTTTGTATTGGTATTGCTCATTAGATACCACCTTGGCTTCTATCATCAGCACCGTTGGACAGAATTTCTTCAATTGCCTTTCTCTGATCTTCTGTTATGCCACCAAGTTTGTCTTTAATCGAATCAATCCACTGATGGTTCTCAGATTCGGCTTTATAGTTATCGATGAGGCCCTTTAGCTTCACTTCAGCAGCTTCACTATCCTTCAGCATTAGTGAAAACAATTCATCATAAGTACGTTCTGTGAATTGCAAAATAAAAGTCACAAGGCGGTGTATCTGTGTGGTGTGTAACGTCCCTTTACCGAGCGGAATATCGATAGATATTTTTAGTTCGCCGTCTCTTGGATCCAGTGACATGGACAAAAACTTATATTCAAACTGAAACCAGGCTATTGCCATACTTATTAAGCTGTATTCCGTTTTATTCAGATCAAATTCATAAAGCCACGGGGTTTCAAAACGCAGTAGGTCGCTATCTGAGTAGTTTATGACTATTCGAAGGCTGGCATCTCCCTTAATGTTGATGTAACTGTCTGTGGAAAAACCAAAGATAAACCGCTGTTTGTCTTCATCGTGTTTGAAGGAATAATCCTTCTCCTCGAGATATTGCTCTACCGCATCAGCAATTGATTGTGGGGCGTCGACTCCGGTGGTTGAATCTTCGACCTGCAGTGCTTGCTCCGGTGCATTCTCGACAGTTTCATGTGCCGTTTTTACAACACCGAGTAAAACGGCTTCGGCATTATCTAAAATAGCGTCGAATTGTTGCTCAAAGCTTCCGCTTTCTTCGCCAGAGGCATCATAAACGACGGCGAACCCGTCCTCGTCTATCATTATGACCAAACCGGCTTCTTCATTTTTTTGCTGAATCTGTTCTTTATCTTTCAGGCGCAGAAATTTTTGTGCTAACTCTGTAAGCGGACTTTCGCTGTAAAGGTTGTAAAAGAGGTGGACCTTATTCTCATTACCATACATTCTGATCGAAATAGGTAATGTGTTTTCTTCTTTTTGACGAGAGATAATAAATGGCTGCTGTGAGGTAACAGACCAGTTTTCTTTTTGGTCTGCGATGCGGGTAAGAAGCTCGCGGTATTCTTGTGTTGAACTCATTAGTGACTCCTTTCAAAAACTACAAATACGTCGTCAACTGACTACAAGTAAGGGTATATTAATAGCGATAAGTACGAACTTATCTACCAAATTAGGTTGTCATTTAAATAGAAAAGTATCACTAATTCAATAGTATAATTAATTGAATTAACTACCAGGGCCAGACTTTTGCAGAACTATTGCTATTAAATCTACAGGCGCCATGCCACTATAATAACTACTCTCAGTTCATGTATTACAGGGATCGTTTACCTTGAGAACGCTGTTACTTTTTGCGAAATATATCGCGCTTGAAGAAAGCCAAAAAAAGATTGATTTAGACCACGTCGCGGCGTCTTTTTTATGCCTGAAACCTTTTGCCAAAGATCATTCGGCCCCCCTGTTTGGGGAACTTCAAAACAGGTTTAAGTCGGTTGATATTGGCGAAGAGTTTATAGCAGATCGTTATAAAAACGACCTGAGTAGCGTGTTGCTCAGCTATATGGCTGAGAAACCGGTTTTACCTTTTTCTGACCAGGTTTGTTCTTTTTTACAAGAGCTTCGTCCAGCCGCTTCTAATGATGATTGGGTATCAGTTACCGAAATATTTGTTTTACCTGAGATGGCTGTTGATTACCGGGAAAGCCTGAAACAACTTGAACAGCTCAAAAAGGCCTTATGTGAAGAAGTAGTCGGTCAGGAGCATGCAATTGAAGACCTGATTGACAGTATGTCGAAAGCCGTATGGCAGCCACAGCAAAACAGGCCTCAGGGAGTGTTTTTCTTTGCGGGACCTCCGGCATCGGGAAAAACGTTTTTAGCGGAACGCTTTGCTCATCATTTGAAGGATGAATATCAGTATCGTGCATTTGATATGACTCAATATTCCAATGCTAACGAGAGTTTTGGCTTAGTCGGAGCGAAGAAAACCTATGATGACTCTGCGCCAGGTGAGCTGACGACTTTTGTTGAGAAATTTCCGAAATCGATCATTGTTTTTGATGAGTTTGAGAAGGCTCACACCCAGGTACTATTATCTTTGCTTCGAATGCTCTCTGCCGGCTTTTTGACAGACGAATTCACTCAAAAAGATATTGATTTCCGCAATACTATAATTGT
>JAYZXK010000375.1:0-7751 GCA_036141415.1 Pseudomonadota bacterium | reverse complement strand
GGCCAGTCGTACACCGAGGTATCAGACACTTCAAGCTCGTTCCAGACACCGCTGCCTTTAAACACATCGGCATATTTTGCCTTAAACAATTCGCCGGACACATTGTCTTTAATGTATTGCTGAACCTCTTCAGGGGTTGGCCACAAATCTTTAAGAAACACATCGCTGCCCTGAGAATCTTTACCAATCGGGCTGTTAGCAATGTCCATTTTCATATTACCTGCCAGCGCATAGGCAACTACCAGCGGTGGTGAGGCAAGGTAATTAGCGGCTACATCAGGATGGATACGCCCCTCAAAGTTACGGTTACCCGAAAGTACTGAGGTCACCGACAGTTTAGCTTTGCGGATTGCCGTTTCGATAGCATCGGGCAGTGGTCCGGAGTTACCAATACAGGTAGTACAACCATAGCCAACAAGATTAAAACCCAGCTGTTCCAGATAAGGCATCAGACCAGCGTCTTCCAGGTACTGAGTAACCACCTGCGAACCCGGCGCCAGTGAGGTTTTCACCCAGGGCTTACGGGTAAGGCCAAGCTCGGCAGCCTTTTTGGCCACCAGCCCGGCGGCAATTAGCACCGACGGGTTAGACGTATTGGTACAACTGGTAATAGCCGCGATCACCACCGCGCCATCTTCAAGATTAAAGGCGTTATCCCCGAGTTTCACATAAGAGGCGTGATCTTCATCAACCACCGGAGCATCGCCGCCTTCGGCAACAAAATCGGCTTCTTCGGTAACATCAGCAACGTCGATTTGCTGCGACAACCACTCACTGTAAGCCGCTGCGGCGTTATCCAGCGCGATACGATCCTGCGGACGCTTCGGACCGGCAACAGATGGCACTACCTCACCCAGGTCCAGTTCGAGGGTTTCATGATACTGGGCATCTTTGCTGTTATCGTCGTGCCATAGGCCGGTTTGTTTAGCGTATGCCTCCACCAGTTCAATTTGCTGTTCATCGCGGCCGGTCAGGCGCAAGTAATCCAGCGCAACGTCATCAAGCGGGAAAATACCACAGGTTGCGCCATACTCCGGAGCCATATTGGCAATGGTCGCCCGGTCTGCGGTCGTCAGCGAGCTGAGACCCGGACCATAGAATTCAACAAATTTACCCACCACCCCATGGTTACGTAACTGCTCGGTGATGGTGAGTACCATATCGGTAGCCGTGACCCCGGCGGGCAATTCGCCGGTCAGTCTGAAACCGACCACCCGGGGCAGTAGCATAGTTACCGGCTGGCCCAGCATCGCTGCTTCCGCCTCGATACCGCCAACACCCCAGCCCAGCACGCCAAGGCCGTTTATCATGGTGGTGTGCGAATCGGTACCAACCAGCGTATCCGGATACACCAGGGTTTCATCGCCCTGTTCCTTAGCAAAGACACAACGTGCCAGGTACTCAAGGTTAACCTGATGCACGATCCCGCGGCCCGGGGGGACTACCTTAAAATTATCGAAGGATGATTGCCCCCACTTTAAAAACTGATAGCGTTCTTTGTTACGCTCAACTTCAATAGCAGTATTTTTTTGCAGCGCGTCTGCTTCGGCAAAATGATCAACCATCACCGAGTGATCAATTACCAGCTCCACCGGGTTGAGCGGGTTAATCGCCTGCGCATCGCCCCCTAAACGATTGATGGCATCGCGCATGGCAGCTAGATCAACAATCGCCGGCACGCCGGTAAAATCCTGCAGGATGACCCGGGCTGGCACAAAAGAAATTTCGTGGTCGTCGCCATCACTGGTATCCCACTTAGCAATGGTTTCAATGTCAGCATCGCTGACAAAGTCTGTGTGCTCATGTCGTAGTAGGTTTTCGAGTAAAATTTTGACACAAAAGGGCAGTCTTGCCAGATCGTACTGTTCGGAAAGCTTGTCAAAACTGATCGCAGAATAGGAATGGCCATTCACCTTGAGCGGCGAATAAGTTTGGTATTTCATGTTTTACGCTTCCTTTTTCATTGCTGTGATTACTTACCTTAAACCGTTCATGCATTTTCCTAACCAGCCAATAACCCTATTAAATTCTTACACTTATATTTTAACAGGAGTGCGTACGAACGATTTTATGAAATTTATACGTACCCGGGTGTGTAATAAGTTCAAAGCCTTTTTCCACCCGATATTTAATAGCAATAAATTAACATTATTTTAATAAAACAGATGCACATTGCGTTGCCCTTATGTATGCTTAATTATTAATCAAGCCGCAACGGCCTGTATTAAAAACTTTGCTACCAATATTGGGAATATTGGTTATGGCCCCCTGTGGAGTAATAAATGCATCCTTTAGTGAATAAACTCGGTCTGGAACCACATCCGGAGGGCGGCTATTTTCGTCAAATCTACCGTTCTGACGCCCAGGTCAGTTCGCCTAAACACGGATTACCTCGTCCTGCCGTCACGCATATTTACTTTTTACTGCTAAAAGGTCAGGTCAGCCGCTTTCATAAAGTCCTGCATGATGAAATCTGGAACCACTATGATGGTGCGCCACTCACGCTGTTTCAATTGCACCAGCAACAGCTACATGAAAAACGCATTGGCGGACCAGAGGATGAGATGGCGACCGTAGTTCCCGGGGGCCACTATCAGGCAGCCACTAGTACCGGAGACTACTCGCTGGTAGGTTGTTCGGTTGCGCCGGGCTTTGATTTTGCTGATTTCAGCTTTATTGATGAACCCTGCCTAAAGCAGTGGATAGAGCTGGCACACCCGCATCTGAGTAAATTTATCTAGCCCGACAGCCCCCCACTAAGATATATCAAGACATTCCTCCAGTTCAGTGCGGTGAAGATTGCTGCGTGTCAGACGTCACAATCTGACACGCACCCAAACAGGGGAAAAAGCTCCGCACGTTTTGGGCAGGCGGTATCACATGGCTAACACCGTGTAGCTCTTTTACTCTGAAGCAAACGGGCCAGGATTGGATAGGTACTGATTAGGCCAATAAACACCGCTGCTGAGTTCTCATGGCCTCGCATCAGCCAACTGCTCAACAGCATTGCGGCGGCAAATATCAGTGCCATAATTAAATGATTTTTTGTATTACAGTTTAGATTGAACATAAATTTCTCCGCTTACTAGGGTTATTCGTCCTGAAATATTTCTTCGATGGTTAAGCCAAATAATCGTGATGCTTTAAACGCCAAGGGCAAACTCGGGTCAAACTTGCCCTTCTCAATGGCATTGATAGTTTGCCGGGACACATCCAGTCGCTCAGCCAAATCGGCCTGAGTCCAGTCTCGCTCTGCTCTGAGCACTTTTAATCGATTTTTCATTGATACTTCTTCACTCCCTTAACCATGGCAACCAGGTAGGTCAGCGCAATGAAAACGGCAAGGTGTGAAATTTCCGCATGGAACGGCAGTATCCCGGTCTGACTTAACGCTGAATAGGCAAACCCGCCTACCAACCCGGCACCTAACGCCAGTGCCATGGCTTCCAACTGAACTTTCTGCTCCAGCTCATCCAGTCCGGCGAGCAGTTTTTTGTTGGCCATCATCATTGCTATACCGGCAATAATATTGATCCCGACCATTGCGCTGGTCAGCAGAGCTGCTCCATCCCATAAGTAGCGGTGGCCAAAGTAAACCAGAGCTAATGACACCAGCCATACCAGTGTATAACCGGCCAGCCGGCGATGATTGAGCTGATTACGTTGCCGGCGGCTAAGTTCCTGAGAGTCACCCATATCAATAAAACCTTCCATTAAGTAAAATAAACTTTACTTAATGTAGTTTAAAAAAAGACAAATGTAAACAACACTTGTCTTTTTTTGTTTAAATAAACACCGCAGCCAGGACGAACTATGAGAGCTGGTGTGCTTTCTTCGCCTCTTCAATCGGTCGGGTTGACTGATAAATCGCCTCACGCTCCTCGGCGCTGATGCGGTCACTGTAGCGTTTTGGTTTAGCGAAGTAATATCCTTGCAGGTAGTCCGCTCCCAGCTCAGTGAGCGTTTCCGCCTCCGCCTGAGTTTCTATCCCCTCGGCTATCACTTCAGTACGGTTGTTTCTTGCTATCTGAATCAGATGCTTAACGATATTTTGCTTATAAGCATTTTCGTTAATACCACTAATTAGCTCCATATCAATTTTCACGTAATCCGGTCTTAACTGCTCCAGCAGATTTAAACCAGACCAGCCTGAGCCAATATCATCGAGCGCCACACCAAATCCTGAGCAGCGGTAAAAGGACAAAATGCCCTTTAGGTGGTTCATGTCATGTGCACGGTGGGTTTCAACAATTTCAAACACCACATCCGCAGGTTTGAGGCCCAGCTCGCTGATGGCAGACGCGGTGGCTCGCAAGCAATAAGCCGGATCGTAAATACTTGATGGGTTGAAATTAATGAATACCTTGCTCTTTAATTTTGCCCGTGAGAAATACTCTACCGCCGAACGTCTGGCAGTGAGATCCAGCGCAAACAACAGGTTACTTTGCTCCGCCAGTGAGAAAGCAAAGCCGGGCGGTATTAAAGACTCATTCGCATCAAAGATACGGAACAATGACTCATGGGCAAAGATTGACGGGTCTGCCACATCGCTGCCGGCCCTGACAATAGGTTGAAACCAGCTTTCGTAGGCATGCTTGTCCATGGCTTCGGTCAACCACTGAGCCTGATAGCGGCGGGTAAGCACCTCAGCAGTAGTCATTCTGCTTATATCTTCAATAGAAAGCTCCGATGGCCGAGCGGAAGTTGTTACCTTGGTACCGCCAAATTCAGGCCCATCCAGGCAACCATTAAGTTGATTGAGAAAGTTGCCTGTCTGGCTTTCCTCAACCAACACCCGCAAACATCGCTGCTCCACGCTTTCCAGCGGATACTTCGCATACTCAGCCATTTTAGTGACTTTATCGATGGCTTCGCTGGTGGGTAAAAACAACCAAAAGTACGTACTGGAATAAAAATACTCGTCTATCGACTCACACTCTGCACAC
Organism: Pseudomonadota bacterium; assembly: GCA_036141415.1. GTDB lineage: Bacteria > Pseudomonadota > Gammaproteobacteria > Enterobacterales > Alteromonadaceae > Alteromonas. The sequence continues at coordinate 2,805 of JAYZXK010000375.1, read as the reverse complement.
CACATAAACTGCCTCATTATTTGACTGTGATATGAGTACCGCAAAAGTGCCGCAACGGTTCACAGCAACCTAATATATTGTAATTTTTCAAGCAGGCAGCGTTATTCACTGCTCTGAAGCCAGCATCAGCCGATAAAGCGAGTATTGTGGTGTAGTTATTATCTCTTCCAAGATCAACGCGACTATTGCCTTCGATGAACTCCTCTTTACCTAGCTTGCCATTATACATGATCCCAAATCACCAGATGGGCGTTAGATAAGAAAACTCAACAGGCAAATTCAATGTTTGGATTATTCAAAAAAGACCCTTCAGCAAAACTACGAAAGCAGCACTCGGCCCTGCTCGAGAAGGCCATGCATGCCCAGCGCAATGGCGATATAAAGACCTATTCAATGCTCACTGCTGATGCAGAAGCACTGTGGCAAAAGATAGAGGAAACTGAGAAATCGCAATAATCCGCTTTATGCGGCCAGGCGACAATTAATAAAAAGGGCACACCGAAGTGTGCCCGCATTGCTGTTTTTACGGAGAACAAGCAATAAAAACTATTCCTTAAGGGATTGTGCGTAGTCTTTCGCCTGTTGTAACAGGCGCAGCACGTTATTCCCCCAGATATCAGCTAAATCTTCTTCGGTGTAGCCCTCGGCCAGTAAACGCTCGGTAATTTTCGGCAGCGCGGCCACATCCATCATGGTTTCGACACCACCACCGCCATCCCAGTCGGCGCCCACGCCGGTATGCTTTGGTCCGGCGACTTCAAGAATATGAAGAAAATGCTCCATATAATCCTCAAAGGTCGCTCTGACCGCAGGGTGTTCCATATCGATCTGCTTACGCTTGGCTTTAAGCGCTGCAATTTCGGCTTCGCTCATTTGGGCAATGTTACCCATTTGCCGGAATAACTCGCCGTAAGCTTTACCACGCTCCGGATCCTGAGGTAACTCCTTCAGGTAAGAGCTATAGGCATTCACATGAATAACGCCACCGCTATCCACCAGCTTCTTAAGCAGGCTGTCATCCACATTACGCGGATGGTCATAAATTGTTTTGGTGCCGGAATGCGACAGGATCACCGGTGTTTTGGATAACTCAATCATGTCTTCCAACAGATCATCGTGGGCATGGGAGCCATCCAGAATAATGCCCAGCTCATTGGCCTTTTTCACCAGCTCTTTACCCAGCGCCGACAGGCCACCGTACTGCTGACCATCGGGATCGGTAGAGCTGTCACCAAACTGGTTGTTTTTGAAGTGGACTGGCCCCACCATGCGCAGACCCATTTTATAAAAGGTGTCCAGCAAACTCAGGTCTTCACCCAGCGGATACGCATTTTCCATGCTCACATAGACAATCTTCTTGCCTTGCTCAGCAATCGCTTTAGCGTCTTCCGGTTCGGTTGCCAGCGCAAACGTATCAGGGTTAGCCACTACCATTTTATGGATCGCCATAGCGCGCAGTAACGCGGTATCACGGGACGACTTAAACCCGGCTTCGGTTACCGGCCCCTGAGGCGTGTAAATCACCCAGAAGCCACCATCCAGACCACCACTATTCATCCGCGGCACATCCACCTGGGAGAAATCGTCGGCAAAAGTGTGCGAATGCATTATGTCGAAGCCCGGTTGCACGAGCAGCGCAGGCGTATCGAGATGCGTGTCCATAACCACCAGCGAATCATGCAGTTTAGCCGCATCGGCCGCGGCGAAAGCCGGGCTGCATGAAGCAGCCACAGCTAACGCGCACAATGTTTGTTTGATTTTTATCTTCATTAAAAGTCTACCGTCAGGGTTGCCTGGAAGGTACGCGGGCTAAGCGGGCGACCAAACGTCGAACCGGTAAACGCAAACGACATCACTTCTTTGTCGAACACGTTGTCGATGTTGAAGCGAAGACGCATGTTTTCAGGCATGCCAAAGTTGTTAGGACCGCCGATATCTACATAGGCCTGCGCTACCAGGTAGCTGTCCAGTTCAATGGACTCGGAGAAGTCGGTGTAGCGCTTGCCGGTATATTTAGCCGAGAAGTTGGCTACCAGCCACTCTGTCGGCTCGTAGGTTACACCACCAGTCATCAGCCATTCCGGGCTGTCGGGTAACTGACTCCCCGCCGGGTTACTGCCAAATCCATCCACCAGCTCAGCTTTTTTATAAGATAAGTTGGCATTGAAATAGAGCTCGCGTTCAAAGACTTCGGGCTGGAACACACCGCTCAGTTCAACGCCATAAGCCTTGGAAGCGCCAGCATTCACGTAGAACGCTTCTGGCTGACCGGTGGCCGGATTCATGACACTGCTGGCAATTAAGCGGTTGTCGAAACGGGTGTAGAATAAGGCAATAGCACCGTTATAAGTTTCGCGGTTGGTTCTGAAACCCAACTCATAGTTATCGGCTTCTTCCCCTTTTGGATCCGGCGCATCAAAGCCCACGGCGTTATCGAAGATATCGTCGGTACCGGCCGGTAATGCATAGTTTTGTGCGAAAGAAGCGAAAATCTGATCGGTATCATTTAACCGGTAAACCGCGCCCACCATGGGTAAGAAGTTGTCGCTGTATTCAGCTTCAACCGACTGTGGGCCATAACCCGGCTGACTGTCAATTTCGTAATCCGCGTAATCACGGTAGCCATCCAAAGAGTAATCGATAGACAGTGACTTAAAGCCCACTTCCAGCATCAGATTGTCATCCATCATGCTGAAGTTGTCTTTTACGTACAGCTGAGTGGTATCGCGCACTGCGGTGTAATTACGGCGGTAATAAGCCACCTCATCCATAATGACATCCCCGTCGGCACTGCCGCCGGTGTTA
>JAYZXK010000374.1:0-10047 GCA_036141415.1 Pseudomonadota bacterium | reverse complement strand
AACGGTTACTGACTCCGAAGGTCAGTCTGATACTTATTCAGACACAGTGACGGTAAGTGAGCCTGCGGCTGTTGTTATCATTGCTGATATACGTCGTTCAGTGCTGCGACCCAATGGCACATTGGTTTCGCTGTTAACCTGGAGACCAACGCCTGCACCAACCGTGGATATTATTCGCAATGGTGTAGTGGTTGCTACCGTGGCCAACACCGGTCGCTATCGTGACGTAGCCCGTAATGTTACCGATACTGAGTTTACCTATCAGATCTGTGATGACCGTGGCTGCTCTGACGAGATGACAGTTAGTTTTTAAAATTGTCAGCTAGCGAAGTCTAAACTACAAGCCTCCGATAACCGGGGGCTTTTTTATTTCACAATTTACAGATACTGTTATAGTTAAAAGGTAATTTACCAAAGACAGCTTGCTGTTAATTATATTATTTCTCTGGGAGAACAACATGATAGATGTAGGTAGCACCCTGCCGGAAGTGACGTTTGGATTAATCAGGGACGGCAAAATGACCAGTCCGCATACGAACGAATTATTTAGCGGTAAACGCGTGGTTCTCTTTGCGGTACCGGGTGCATTTACGCCAACCTGCTCGGAGGCTCACTTACCTGGTTATGTTGCACTTGCCGATAAAATTAAAGCCAAGGGTGTAGATAGCATAATTTGTTTAAGCGTAAATGATGCTTACGTAATGGATGCCTGGGGCAAGTCGGCGAATGCCGATGAAATTCTGATGGTTGCCGATGGCAATGCATTTTTTACTAAGAGCATTGGTTTAGACATGAACACCAGTGACTTTGGTGGCACTCGCTCGGTACGCTATTCCATGCTGGTGGAAGATGGCGAAGTGGTAAAACTGAATGTTGAGGATCCCGGCCGTTTTACAGTCAGCGACGCCGAAACGATGCTGAAAAGTTTATAACGCTTCTCCCCTCGGTGCACTCACAGTGCGCCTGATTCAGCAAGCGGTGACGGGTAACCAGAAGATTACCTGCACCGCTTAGTTTTATGGTTCACAGGATACCAAGATGCCCCGTAGATCAGTACCAAGGTATGGCCTTATTGTGTTGGGTTCACTAATGGGTTTATTTGCCTGTTCAACTGCCAGTACGCCTCGGCAAGTTGAAGTAACCGGCGGCAAAATAAACGGCACCGTTACTGAACAAGTGGTGACTTACAAAGGCATTCCTTTTGCCGCACCGCCGGTAGGCGAGTTACGCTGGCGACCACCGCAACCGGTAACGCCCTGGGATGGCGTTAAACAAACTACCGATTACGGTAATGATTGTATGCAGTTGCCGTTTCCCAGCGACGCCGCGCCACTGGGCAAAACGCCAGCAGAAGATTGTTTATATGCCAATGTCTGGGCGCCCAAAGAGGCCGATGGCACAACACCGGTGCTGGTGTGGATCTACGGCGGCGGGTTTGTTAATGGTGGTTCGTCGCCGACTGTTTACGATGGCAGTGAGTTTGCTAAAGACGGCGTGATTTTTGTGAGCTTTAACTATCGCCTCGGGCGCTTTGGCTTCTTTGCCCATCCGGCTCTTACGGCAGAAGCTAAAGCCGCTGGCGAATTGCTGGCTAACTACGCCTACATGGACCAGATTGCCGCGCTTAAATGGGTAAACCAGAATATTACTGCCTTTGGTGGTGATGTGAATAACGTTACCATTATGGGTGAATCAGCCGGAGGTGGCTCAGTTCATGCCATGATGCAGGCAAAGCAGGTTAGAGGACTGTTTAATCGGGCAATCATCATGTCTGGCGGTGGCCGTTCACTGTTTGGTAATCGCAAAGTCAGTGAGCCCGTGCCAGGCTCTTTGGCCGGTGAACAGTATGGCCTCAATTATGCGCAGAAGCATGGTATTACCGGTACAGACGCAGACACACTGGCTGCACTGCGGGAACTAAGCGCGGAAGACATCGTTGACGGGTTTAATCTGGCCACACTGTTTAATCCGTCACCAACAGATAAACCAACCTGGGCGGGCGGCCCTATGCAGGATGGTGAAATCATCACAGCAACTACCGAAGAAGCCCTTCGCGATGGCAGTGTAGCGAAAGTGGATGTAATGGTAGGGGCCACCAGCATGGACATTGGCTTTAATATGTTTAAAGGCAAAGCCGGGTTGTTTGCTTCCTTCGGCCCCTATAATGATGAGGCGCGCCAAGTTTATGATCCCGCCGGTGACTTACCGTTTCAGGCCGTGGGTTATTCGGTAGGGCAGGACCGCACTATGCAGGAGCCAGCTAGATTTGTGGCGGAACAGATGACCGCACATGGTCAGAAGGCTTTCTATTACCGTTTTGGCACCGTTGCCAAGAGTAACGATAGTCCTGGGGCTCCCCATGCGTCGGACATTCCGTTTTTCTTCAATACGGTAGCAGCTAAGTATGGCGATGCCTTAACTGAGCAGGACGCAGCAGCCGCTGAAACTATTCATCAGTATATTGTCAGCTTTGCCAAAACAGGTCAGCCGGAGAGTGACGGAGCACCGGCCTGGCAGGCTTTCGACCCAGCCCAAAGCAATATGCTGAATATGACCCGCAGTGGCGAAATGAAGCACGCTACCGACCCATGGAAAGCCCGGCTGGATGTGGTTAAAGCAGCGCTTGAACACAGCAATTAAATCTGCCAAACCATATTAACCACGCTTCTCCTGACCTATAATACGCCGGTCAGGAGAGGAGCGTGTTGTTTTGAATAAGTTTGATGTAGTAGTGATTGGCGCGGGGGCCGCAGGATTGTTCTGTGCAGCTGAGGCCGGGAAGCGTGGCCGTAGCGTGGCGGTGCTGGATCACGCAAAGAAAATCGGCCGTAAAATCCTCATGTCTGGTGGCGGCCGGTGCAACTTCACCAACATGTATGCCAGCCACGAAAACTTTCTGTGCAACAACCCACACTTCTGTAAATCCGCGCTTAGCCGCTACACCCAATGGGATTTTATTTCCCTGGTAGCTGAATACGGCATTGCTTATCACGAGAAAACCCTGGGACAGCTATTTTGCGATGAATCCGCGGCCGATATCGTAAATTTACTGGTAAGTGAGTGCCGTAAGGCCAACGTCGACATTACCACCCGCTGTGAAATACTCAACGTTAGTAAAACCGATGAGGGTTTTGCTTTAAGCACCTCTATGGGCGACTACGAGTGTGAATCCCTGGTGGTGGCTACCGGTGGTCTGAGCCTGCCAAAACTTGGCGCCACACCGTTTGGCTATAAACTGGCAGAGCAATTTGGCCTTAAAGTGTTGCCCACCCGCGCAGGTCTTGTGCCTTTTACCCTGCATGAAAAAGATAAGACGATCCTGGCCGAACTCAGCGGTGTGGCTATTGATACCTATGCCTCCTGCAATGATACGACGTTCCGGGAAAATACCTTATTTACTCACCGGGGATTAAGCGGCCCGGCCATGCTGCAGATTTCAAGCTACTGGCAACCGGGCGACACCTTGCATATTAATGCTTCACCTACCTTTGATATCGCAGAAAGTCTGGCGGAGGCGCAATTAAAGAACCCTGATTCTTTAATAACTACCTGGTTATCAAAACACTTCCCTAAACGGGTCGCTGCAACCTTTTGCGAATTGAACCACTGGGAAAACAAACCGGTTAAGCAGTTAAACTGCAAGGAAGCCGACGCCATCGCCGGATTTTTTGAAGATTGGCAGATTCAGCCAAACGGCACCGAGGGGTATCGAACGGCCGAAGTGACACTTGGCGGCGTAGATACTGACGAGTTGTCATCAAAAACCATGATGAGCAAAAAAGTAGAACAACTATTCTTTATCGGTGAAGTAGTAGACGTCACCGGCTGGTTAGGTGGTTACAACTTCCAATGGGCCTGGAGTAGCGGTTGGGCGGCGGCGCAATATGTTTGATTATGGGAAGTATAAATAAAGTTGGGTTAGTTTCAATAGAGTCGGGTTAGTTTTAATTGCATATGAAAAGTTGGGTTAATTAGTTGCCCATGAAAATTCTCATTTTTAATTAAGGGAAAAATTTGTTATTGAATGAGGGTGAGTCGCTGCAGAGCTATTTCTTCAGAACTAAGTTGCTCTATGGACAAGATGATTTAAGAAAATCTTCACGGTGCATAATGGAAAGTTCTAGCTTCAAATGGAGACAGCTTTTCGCCTGTCAGGTTCATTATCTCCGGCAAGCTTTAGCAGATTCTGAATATGAGGAACTGTTAATTAACGAACATACCGTTTTGCCTATTTACAGGCCCTTAATGGGTATTCCCGAATATTTGAAAATTGTATCAGGTATCTACAACGAGCGTGAAATAAAAGCAGGAGTTAACATTTACTTTTACGGCTATAGGAACTTAGTAACTTCGCTAGTTAAATTCTGCCCTGATTGTTTACAGAAGCATATAGAAAATCAGGGGTATATCTGGTTCAAGGCTCGCTGGTTAATTCCAACAATAGACAAATGTAAAGTACATGGTCGACGTTTACTTCAGGCTAAATGTACGCAATGTTCTCGACAGGGTACAACATATCTAGGGAGAATGTTTGGCGTATTTGAAGGTCGATGTGCCAGTTGTTCTGCAAGCCTATTAGATTCAAAAAATTGCCATGATGTATGTACGGAAGGATATAATCTGGACTATGCGAAATTTGATGATGAAGTATTGCTCGATAAAAAATATCCTTTTTTATCGAGAGAGTTAGTAGTATTTCTAATCAACCATGCGTATCAAAACTTCTTAGATAGCAAATTTGTTGATGCTAGTTTTGAGAGAATTTTTGAATTCGACCCCGATGCTGGTGCAATACATAAATTCCTACATAACAAAGCAAAATATGTTCAGCATACGTTGTTTTGGACGTTGATGTATCACACTTTCAAGGAACTAAGTAATTTTGAAGATTTTCTGTATGAACATAGTCAATTAAGATTGAACGTTCATTCCATATTTATAGGTGGTAGGCAACAGGAATTTTTGCTTGAAGAGCTGATATTGAAATAGACAGGTTTGGAGATAATCATCAAATTAGAATAGAGACGGTACCTTTCAACTAAGTTCCGGCCAAGCGATTCCCCCAAACTTGTCAAACATTGTTACTCTCAGTAAGGGGAGCTCGTTGACTAATGACACGTTGCGATTGAAATAAAATGCTGACTATCTCAAGTTAGCAGATAAAACCGCGTACCGGCTGGCCGCAGAGGGTAAGTTGCCTGGATTTAAAGTTGGCGGTAGCTGGCTGTTTAAAAAGGAGGACATACTCCAATGGATAGAAGAACAAAAAGGTAAGAGTAAATAATGGATCATTCCGTACACAACAAACTCGTTTCATTTATCTGGAACATTGCTGACGATTGCCTAAGAGACGTATATGTCAGAGGAAAGTATCGAGATGTAATTTTACCTATGGTCGTTTTACGACGCCTGGATACATTGCTTGAACCAAGCAAACAGGCCGTGCTGGATGAGGTAAAATTCCAGAAAGAAGATATGGCATCCACAGAATTAGATGATGAGCCACTAAAAGCAGCCTCGGGCCAAGTATTCTACAACGTCTCAAAATGGACGCTTAAAAGTCTGTTCAGCACCGCCACAAATAACCAACAAATCTTGCTAGCAAACTTTGAGGAATACCTAAACGGTTATAGTGACAACGTAAAAGAAATTATTGAGCGCTTTGAGCTGTTTTCAAAAATCCGCCACATGGCAGGGAAAGACGTATTGCTTGATGTGTTGGAAAAGTTTGTTTCCCCCTACATCAATCTAACGCCCAATTCAGCAGAAGACCCAGATGGCAATAAGCTGCCAGCTCTTACCAACTTGGGAATGGGTTATGTATTTGAAGAACTGATCCGAAAGTTCAATGAAGAAAATAACGAAGAAGCCGGAGAACACTTTACTCCACGTGAAGTTATTGAACTAATGACGCACCTTGTCTTTGATCCAATCAAAGATGATTTGCCATTAACTATTACAGTCTATGACCCCGCTTGTGGTAGCGGCGGGATGCTGACTGAATCCCAGAATTTCATTGAAGAAAAATACCCTGCTGCGAATCGTGATATTTACCTGTACGGTAAAGAAATCAACGATGAGACCTATGCTATCTGTAAGTCAGACATGATGATCAAGGGTAATAACCCTGAAAACATCAAAGTAGGTTCGACCCTTTCAACTGATGAATTTGCTTCAGACCGTTTTGACTTCATGCTGTCAAACCCGCCATACGGCAAAAGCTGGGCTTCAGAACAGAAAAATATCAAAGATGGCGGCGAAGTTATTGACCCGCGCTTCAAGGTAGAGCTAACCGATTACTGGGGTAATAAAGAAACCGTCGATGCAACACCGCGTTCAAGTGACGGGCAGCTTTTGTTCCTCATGGAAATGGTGAGCAAGATGAAAGACCCTGCCACCAGTGCGCAGGGTAGTCGCATTGCTTCTGTTCACAATGGCTCAAGCTTGTTTACTGGCGACGCAGGTGGTGGTGAGAGCAATATTCGCCGCTTTATCATCGAAAACGATATGCTGGATGCTATCGTGCAGTTACCCAATAACCTTTTCTACAACACCGGTATCACCACCTATATCTGGTTACTGAACAACAACAAGCCAGAAGATCGTAAAGGCAAAGTGCAGCTCATAGATGCTAATCTGCTATACCGCAAATTACGCAAGAATTTAGGTAATAAGAATTGTGAATTCGCCCCTGAGCATATTGCCCAGATTACACAAACTTACCTTGATTGTGCCGAAGTTGAACGTGAACTAGACGCTAATAACGATCCAATTGGTATCGCTAGCCATGTATTCAAAAATGAAGACTTCGGTTATTACAAAGTCAATATCGAACGTCCAGATCGACGTAAAGCCAAGCTTTCTCCAGATGCAATTGCCCCCTTACGTTTTGATAAATTGCTTTCAGAAGTGATGGAGCACTTATTCGAGGAGTATGGCGATAAAGTTTACGACAAAGGCTTTTTAAAAAGCATTAGCAAAGACATTCTGGAATGGTGCGAAGATAACGACATCAGTATCAATGCCAAGGCTAAGGCTAAATTGCTAGATGAGAAATACTGGCAAAAACTGCTCGCTATTCTTGAAGCGGCTAACCTGCTCATGCGGGAAATTGGCTCCAACGAATTTAGCGATTTCAATCTATTTAAAGACAAAGTAGACGCGGTACTAAAGGCTCAAAAAATCAAGCTATCAGCACCAGAGAAAAACGCCATTTTAAATGCCGTGAGCTGGTATGACGAAGGTGCAGAAAAGGTTGTTAAGAAAACCGTCAAACTATCAGGTAGTAAGCTGGATGAACTGTTGGAGCGACTTGGTTGCTCACAAGATTATCTTGCTGATTTTGGTTTTTATCCAACAGGTAAGGCTGGAGAATATATTACCTATGAACCTAGCTCGGAATTGCGTGATGCAGAGTCAGTCCCGTTAACACGAGAAATTCATGAGTATTTTCTATTAGAAGTAAAACCTCATGTTGAAGAAGCATGGGTCAACATAGATAGCACTAAAATTGGCTACGAGCTAAGCTTTAATAAGTATTTCTATCGTCACAAGCCGCTACGCTCTTTGGATGAAGTGGCCAGCGATATTATTGATCTGGAGCAGAAGGCAGAAGGATTAATCGCTCAGATACTCGGTATCGATGTTGTTGAAGTTCAAGGAGAAGCATGATGGATGTCGTGGCTGCTATGCCTAAATATGATGAGTATAAAGATTCAGGAGTTGATTGGTTAGGCAACATACCTCATGGGTGGGGAATAAAAAAAATTTACCACTTATTCCGAATTGGTAGGGGGCGAGTGATTTCCCAACAAGAGCTTGTAGATGATGGTGCGTATCCAGTTTACTCATCTCAAACTAAAAACAACGGGGTATTAGGATATATTGAAACATATGATTTTGACTGTGATCAGGTCACTTGGACAACGGACGGTGCAAACGCGGGTACGGTGTTTTTACGTAGAGGAAAACACAACTGCACGAATGTTTGTGGAACTCTCCAGCCATTTAAAAATTCAAATATTAATCTATCTTTCGCCTCTTACGCATTGTCAGACATAACCAGATTTTATAAAAGGCCAGATACCAATGGCGCGAAGATCATGAATAATGAAATGGCGCATGTAAAGTTGATGGTTCCAAGCTATGAGGAGCAATCAAACATTGCTCGTTTCCTCGACCAAAAAACTACTCAAATTGAAGATGCTATTTCAATCAAGGAAAAACAAATCGAACTGCTCAAAGAGCGTAAACAAATCATTATTCAAAAAGCCGTCACCCAAGGTCTTAATACTGATGTGCCAATGAAAGATTCAGGTGTGGATTGGATTGGCCAGATTCCAGAGCACTGGGAAATGAAGCGGGTAAAAAATATTTTCAGGTTGGTAATGCAGCCATCTGAGAAAAATAACGATCACGAACTTCTCTCTGTTTATACCGATATAGGTGTTAAGCCGCGCAGAGAACTAGAGGAGCGAGGTAATAAGGCGTCAACTACTGACGGTTACTGGTTTGTAAAAAAAGGCGATATTGTAGTCAACAAATTGCTCGCATGGATGGGAGCTATTGGTCTTTCAGAGTATGACGGTGTTACAAGTCCCGCCTACGATATTCTACGCCCTCAATTGCCAGTAGATGGCCATTATTATCATTACTTATTCAGGTCGGGTTTCTGCTCTGCCGAACTAAAACGGCACTCCCGTGGAATCATGGATATGCGATTGCGCTTATATTTTGACAAATTTGGCGTGATCGAAGTGCCTTATCCCCCCGCTAGTGAGCAGAATGAAATCATTCATGCATTAGAAATTCAGATGAAAGATATGGACAAGGGTATTGAACACTTGAATATTCAAATTAACAAGCTCAAAGAATACAAAGCTACTCTGATCAATAGTGTCGTAACTGGCAAAATCAAAGTGGCCTAGCAAGGAGGCAAAGTGTTTACGGTAGATCATCAAGCTAATCGCATTAAAGCAGTAAAAACTAAGACATTTAGTGAACTTGGTTTTACTGAGCGTAAGCACCTTCAGGAGTGGCTTGCATATGAGCCTTCGGCCTTGGGAGAAGAGTTGTTGGTTATCCAAAAGGAATTTGACGGCTTTGATGATACCCGCGAACGTCTTGACCTTTTAGCTCTCGATAAAGACGGCAATTTAGTCATTATTGAGAATAAATTGGATGACAGCGGTCGTGATGTTGTTTGGCAACCCCTTAAATATACATCGTACTGTGCCAGCTTAACCAAGCTGCAAATCGTTGACATATTTCAGCAATATATCAATCGATACAAAAAGCCATCATCAGGCGAGACGGTTGCGGATGCCTCAACACAAATCTGCGAATTCCTTGATGCGCCGGATCTTGATGAAGTAAAAATCAATCTCGGTAATAGCCAGCGTATTATGATGGTGGCTGCTAACTTCCGAAAGGAAGTCACTAGCACTGCATTGTGGCTTCTTGGTCAAGGGATCAATATCCAGTGTTTCAAAGTCACACCTCACGCGCTTGGCGAGCAACTTCTAATTAATATCGACCAGATTATCCCAACGCCTGAAGCAAAAGAGCTTATGATTGGCATAAGTGCTAAAGAAGCGGAAGAGAAAACAACAGAAGTTGTTAGAAAAGAACGTCACACTGTTCGTTACGATTATTGGGAAGTTTTGCTTGAAGCTTTCAGGAATAGTAATTGTGACTTGTATGATAATATCAGCCCAAGTAAAGATCATTGGATTTATGCTGGTTCTGGTGTGAGCAATTGTCCATACAGCTTGATCTTTGGTAAAAAAGAAATTCGTGTCGAATTAATATTTGGACGAAGCTCAACGGAAGAAAATACATATATTTTTGAAGAGCTTCTGAAAATAAAAGAGAATATAGAAGCGACATTTGGCAAGAGCTTAGAGTGGCTAGCTTTAGAAAATAGAAAGTCTTGCCGTATCCAATATTCTCAATCTGTGGATGGCTTTAATCGCGAGAATTGGCGCGAGTGCGTGTCTTGGCATTTAAATGCAATGACCAATCTTGAAAAAGCCACAAAAGCTCCGC
>JAYZXK010000373.1:0-3904 GCA_036141415.1 Pseudomonadota bacterium | reverse complement strand
CGACCAGCCATCAACAGACGAAACAGACACCACGCTGGCAGCCATTCTCACCAGGACTACCTTCGCGGCCATTAACACTATGACGCCCAACACTATCCAGTGGCCGTAACTCATTAGTACAGAGAGCTCTAACTGCATACCCACGGTAACAAAAAACAAGCCCATCAGGATGTCGCGGAAGGGTCGGATATCGGCTTCCAGCTGATATTTGTACTGGCTTTCACCAAGCATCATCCCGGCCAGAAAAGCACCCAACGCCATGGACAAACCAAAGGCATAGGTAAGCCCGCCTGCCAGTAACGCTACCAGAATAGTACTCAGCACAAACAACTCATCGGTGCGGGTACGCGCCACTTCCCTGAACACCCAGGGTAATATCCATTTGCCCACAGACATTAGCATACCCACTACCAGCACGCCTTTTACCAGCGCCAGGGCCAGCGCCATAGCCAGGCTTGTTTCGCTTTCACCTGACAGCAGTGGAATGACTATCAGAAAGGGCACCACGGCGAGGTCCTGGAACAACAGGATACTGACCGCCAATTGCGTGCGGACATTGTTCAAGATGCCCATCTCAGTCACCTGCTTGATAACAATCGCAGTAGAACTAAGTGCCAGCATGCCGCCAATCACAATGGCCGCCGACAAGCTGGTGTCCACCAGCATCCATACCGCTACCGATCCCAGCACAGTGGTCAGCACCATCTGCATCAGTCCCGCGCCAAAGACCAGCGAACGCATGGCCATCAGTTTAGGCAGTGAAAACTCAAGACCGAGGGAAAACAACAAAAAGACAATGCCAACCTCGGCGGCGAGGTGCATGTCTTCAGGGTGAGAATACAGGGCAAAACCACTGGGCCCGGCAATGATACCGGCAAATAAATAAGCAAGAATGGGCGGCAAATGGATGCGTTTGAATAAAGCCACACTCACCACTGCTATAAGCATTAACAGTACAATTTGAACGAAACCGTGCTCTACCACCTAAATTCCCCGCCACGCATTTTGGGCATGTGTTTTGCTTAGTTAATAGCAACGATACCATTATGTCTAATCAAAGCACACATTTTCACAAGAAACGACATATTTTTGTCATCTTTAAAGTGAAGTGGGTTGAGGACGCAGAGTCAAGGGGCAGCACTTGGATATTTCAATGATTCAATTTGAACACGCTACAGCAGAAAGCAGCTTTCTTGGCGGTATTGAGCCTGAAGTACTCACCAGTGAGCAGGTTAATACGGTGCTCAATCAACTGACTTCCACGATTGAAATATATACACTGGTCTCACTCTATTTTACACAGGTAAACAAATACTTGCCTCTGATCGGCATTGATATGTCGGAGTTTGATAAAACCCTCAACGCAGGTCTTGTAAGCAACGAATTTTCAGTTAGCCTGCCAGTCAGTGCCGTTCGCCTTGACCAGGGCAAACACGCCGCTTTCGTGCGTTATATTTTTGACGAAAATTTGTCACCGTCCCAGCGCCGTGTGCTGTCCACATTGCATCAATTGTTTACCCGGCCGCTCATTCACGCTATGGAGTTCCAGCGTTTACGCCTGATGGCCACTAAAGATCCACTGACCAATCTGGGCAACCGCAATGGTTTTAATGAAGCGGCTCAGCGGCTCATTAACCGCCACACCCGCAACGGTCAGTCGTTTGGTCTGCTGGTAGTGGATTTGGATAATTTTAAACAGGTCAATGATAAACACGGTCACCAACAAGGTGACGAAGTGCTTATGATCACTGCGTCTGTGCTTACCGACACTATTCGTGGGCATGAAGAAGCCTATCGCTTTGGTGGTGATGAGTTTTGTTGTTTGCTGGACGTTAGCTGCCCGCGGGAATTATCGGCTATTGCAGGCAGGATCCACGACGCCATGCACGCCCACCCGCTGCTCAAAGCACATCATGTCACTTGTAGCATAGGGGGCTCGTTACTGCGCGAGAGCGACAGTATGAGTGACTTATTCGACCGAGCCGACAAAGCGCTGTACGAAGCAAAAGAAGACGGCAAGGACACTTACCAGGCCGCCTGAGACGGCAATCACTTGCCGATGGCCAGCCATTGGTTTGCCACACTTTACAGGGCGTAAAGCTGCAGCGAATATTTATGCTGCCCGGTTGTAGAAAGCGCGATTATCCGGCCCTTTCCAACTAGCGCCAACGGCTGCTTTGCATCACTCAACAGTAACCAGTCACTACGCTCCCAGGGCGGCACTTGCCATTGTTTAAACCATTGTTTTAACGGTTTATGATGCGCCTCACCAGCCGCTTTTACCGCTAAAGACAATATCGGCTGGCTGAGCGAAAATACACTTTCGGCGCTGGCCACGCTTACAGAACACAAAACACCATCGTCCTCTTGTTTGCCAACCATCAGTTTCTGTTGCAGTGGTTCAATGGTGACATACTCCTGAACGTTAAACCCCACCGTTTCGAAGGAGCAGGGCTGTTGCCCTGCGTCCAGGCAGTAAAGCGAATCCTGATAACGACGTAGCTGCGAATTGCCCAGCACAATGTGGGGTTGCGCATCGGGCCTGGCCACCAGCATTTGCTGAATTTGGGTCAGTTGCCTGGTTCCGGGCATAGCTACCTTGTTAATTTCAAGCCAACGACGCAGCAAGGCTCGTTGCCAGGCCGGCGAAGCGGCGTTTAAACCACTCACAGAAATGCACCCGGGCTTATCGCACAAACCATTAAGACGCTCATCACAGACCTCATCCAGCAGGCCCTGCTGCTCAGCACATAAACTGGCACTGCGGGAGGCCGTCTGGCCAAATGAGGGCCAGCGTTCCAGCAGTGAGGGCAGCACACTGTGACGCAAAAAATTGCGGTCGAAGCTTTCATCACTGTTGGACTCATCTTCTATCCAGCGCAGGCCATGTTGCTCTGCATACGCCAGTATTTGCGCGCGACTCAGGGTTAATAACGGGCGGCTAACAGGTACCGAGTGCATTACGCTGAAAGCCGGTATACCTGACAATCCTTTCGGTCCTGCCCCACGCTTTAGCTGGAGTAACAGTGTTTCAAGTTGATCATTCTGATGATGGGCAGTAACAATAACGCGCCTGGCCGCTTTTGCATGGTCACACAAGGCTTCGTAACGACGGTCACGGGCACAGGCCTCCAGACTTTCCCTGGCGCGAGGTGTTACCTCAACAGCAATCGCAGTAAAGCTTACGTCGAGTTCTTTACAAAGCGCCGCACAAAACTGTTGCCAGTCATCGGCATGGGGGCTCAGGCCATGATTGACATAAACCGCTTCAATGGATGGCAAAGCAAGCTCGTCGCTATGGGATAACTGCGTAAGTCCATGCAGCACCACCACCGAGTCGAGGCCACCACTTAAGCCGACAATCAGTTTTTCGGGCTGCTCGCGGGCTATCAGCGTGCTGAAATGTGTACTTAATGCAGAAAAAACCGGATCCATAAACGGCACTTTACCAGATGAAAGACAACGAATAAAAAAGGGCCGTTGACGGCCCTTTGTTTAAGTTAATTGATTTGTTATGCCCTAGCAATAACCAAATGACATCAGGCGCTCATAGCGCTCGTCCATCAGCTTATCCAGCGGCAGCGACTGCAACTGGCTCAGTTGCTGTTTCAGGGTGGCTTTCAGGTTAGCCGCCATGCTGTCGTGATCACGATGTGCGCCACCAAGCGGTTCATCAACGATGGCGTTGATCAGGCCCAGCTCCTTAATCTGCTGGGCACTTACGCCCATGGCTTCTGCCGCCTGAGGTGCTTTTTCTGCACTCTTCCACAGGATTGACGCACAACCTTCCGGTGAGATCACCGAGTACGTGCTGTATTGTAGCATGTTCACCCGATCGCCCACACCAATAGCCAGGGCGCCACCAGAACCACCTTCACCTATAACGGTACAAATGATTGGCACC
>JAYZXK010000372.1:0-3583 GCA_036141415.1 Pseudomonadota bacterium | reverse complement strand
TGGATTAAATCCACTTCCCACCACCCTATCGTGGCAAGCTTCTCCATCGACCGCATGGACTCAGACTGTTTTTGCGACAAGCGCCTGGTTTCAGTCAATGCCACCTGTGTTGCGAAAAGTTGGGTGACTACTTCTATTTCGCTTAGCGTTTGCTGGCAGCGTATAGCTTCTGGCAATGCATCTTTGTTTAGAAAGTACAGTGCCCCCTGAAAACCGCACGCGGCAGATACCGGTGAGCACACATAATGCAAGGTTTCCTGCTCAAGCTTTACGCTGCATATTGAAAGCTCTGTTAGCGGTTCAGGTAGAACTTTATCTATGTCACTTAGGTTAAAACTGGCGCTGATACTTTCCTCACCCATACCGGCCAGTACGGTTAATGCTTTATCCTGGTATCGGCAAAATAGTACACAATCCACTACGAAGTAATGCAAAAGCACCCTGAGCATTTGCTCTGTGATAGCTTCTTCTTCGTTTGCATGATAGGAAAAAAGGGCCGAAACTGCCTTGGTTAAACTCATGTAGTGTCCGCTTGTATTGAAGCCTTTGAAAAAATACCTCAAGGGTATCGGTGACCAAGTCAGAGTGTTAGTTACTGCTTATCTGTTACTTAATTGTTAACGAATTCTGGCAGAACTCAAGGAATCTTTAGTCTAATTAATCGGTATGGCGATAAGCAGTGCTAAACGTAAAGGATTCAGGTGTGGGTGCATTGCTCTTTTAAAACGTTACTATAAATGATGACCTTTGCTGCGATTCTTACCCGCCTGTTTGGCCTCAAACAAAGCCTGATCCGCTTCGTTTACTAATTTACTTAATGATGTCTGGTAGTCTGCATGAGTCACTACATAACCCACACTAATGGTAACAACTCCGTTGCTGGACGCTGCGTTATCAATGTTTAATTTCTCGACATTCGCACACATCGCTTGTGCTAACTGCTTCATCCCTGCCTGTTCGGTATTGGGTAAAAACACCACAAACTCTTCGCCACCGTACCTTAGTATTTTGTCTTGCGGACGCCGCAGAGTGTGCTTTAGCGCCGCTGCTACCTGAGCTAAACAATTGTCACCCTCAAGGTGGCCATAGGTGTCATTAAATGATTTGAAGTTGTCGATATCGATCATCATTACCCCAAAGCTGGCCTTCTCTCTAACGCAATGCTTAAAAATCGCCGGGATTTCAGCATGCATATAGTAACGGTTATACAAGCCGGTGAGTTGATCCCTGAACGTTTGCTCAGTGAGTAAGTCCAGGCGAATTTTGCTGAGCAAGAGGTTTCTTACCCGATGCTGAAGCGTTGATGCTACTACAGGTTTATTAATAAAATCAGAGGCTCCCGCCTCCCAGCATCTGTCCTGGTCTTCGGGTTTATCTGAGCCGGTAATGAATACCACAGGGATATCTGCGGTATCCTTGTTGGCTTTGAGTTCCTGACAAACAGTAATGCCGTCTTTGCCTGGCATATTTAAATCGAGTAACACCATGTCTGGTTTAGATTGCAGGCAAAACTCCACCATATTCAGGCTATTATCACTGCATTCGGTGCTAATAATGTCTTGCAATATGGCAGCCAATACCAACTGACTGGATTTATCATCATCAACAATCACCGCCTTGCAGTCTGATAAGCCTTTGGTTTGAAATTGAGGCTCTTCGAAAGTGGTATACTCGCTTAATAAAGTCATAGCGTCTCTGTACGTGTAAAATTCATAGTGCAATGGATTTCCAGGCATTTCCCAGTTCCTCCACGGGTACCGGCTTACTAAAATAATAACCTTGGGCTTCGGTACAGCCCATCTCTTGTAATACCTTTAGCTGCGCCTCATTCTCAACCCCTTCACATACAATGTTTAAGTTTAGCGAGTCTGCGAGGTGCTTAATGGCATTAAAGAGGTTTCTGGCTTGTTTTTCTTCAGCAATGTCATTGATAAATGAGCGGTCGACCTTGAGCACATTAAAATTAAAACTACGTAAGTAGGATAAACTGGAGTAACCCGTACCAAAATCGTCTAAGGCGATACTAATACCAATTTTTTGTAATGACGTGATGGCTTGCTTGGCGGCATTAATATTTTCAATTAAGGCGGACTCGGTGATCTCTAGTTCAAGGTATTTAGCCGGTAAGTCGCACTTCAATAGCGTATCGGCAACGGTTTTCGTAAAACCAAATTTATTAAATTGCGAGGCACCAATATTAACCGCCACTTTGGTTGGCCGCCCCTCATCCAGCCAGCGTTTTGCTTGTTGGCAACTCTTTTCGAGTACCTGTTTGCCCAACTGATTAATCAGGTCCGATTCTTCTGCAACGGGAATAAATACGATAGGCGGTAATAATTGCCCGGATTGATTGACCATCCTGACTAATGCTTCCATACCGGTGAGCTGACCATCAACAAGGCTGTATTTGGGCTGGAAATAAACCTCCAGGGCCTCTTCTTTGATTCGTTGATGCAGCAGTTTTTCGATACTTAAGCGTTCTTCCAGTTCGTGAGACAGTGAATTGGAATAAAACGCAATATTGTTTTTACCCTCGCTTTTTACTTTGTACATGGCCGTATCTGCATGACGCATCAGCTCTTCCGGTGTTTTGGCATCGTTAGGGTATATGGATATTCCCATGCTAACAGACAGCCGATGTTCTTCGCCGTTAAGCGTAAAAGGCTCTTTTATAGTATCCAGTATTTGTGATGAGACACGATTAATACAACTCATGTTTCTGCAGTCGCTGATCATCACCACAAATTCGTCACCACCAATGCGAGAAACCGTATCCCTGGTGTCAACTACCCCGTCAAGCTGCCGGGCGACGTGCTGGATGATATTATCTCCCAGGTGATGGCCCACCGCATCGTTAATGTATTTAAAGTTATCCAGATCGATCAGCAGTGTTGCGACCATATGACCGGTACTTTCTGCCACGGTAATCGCTTGCTGCATTCGGTCATGCAGCAATACCCGGTTTGGTAACCCTGTGAGCTGATCGTGATTAGTAAGGTGAGTCATCTGGGTGGCCATGGCAATGGCATCTGTGACGTCCTGAAACACAATAACACCGCCACTTAAATGTCCTGCCATATCCACTATAGGGCTGGCAGTGTCTTCAACACGATATCGTTCGCCACTTTTACTAACCAGTTCGGTATTCAGGGCCATTGCCACTGTGCGTCTTTGTCGCAAGGCGACTTTAAGCGGGTTTTCCATGGGAGTGCCTGTACTGGCATCCTGTAGCACCATGATGGTATCAATTGGCTTCCCTTCGGCCTGTTTATCCGTCCAGCCGGTTAGTCGCTGACCAACAGGATTAATATAAGTAATTCTTGCCTCTTTATCCGTAGCAATAACGGCATCACCAATACAATGCAATATGGTATTAAGATGCGTTTTCTCCCGGTGCATGACGGTATACGCCTGATGCAGGGAGCGAGCTTGCTGCTTAATGGTAATCTGGCTTTTTACCCGTAACCGGCACACCTCCATATGAATCGGCTTTGATATGAAGTCTACCGCACCAATTTCCAGCGCCTGGGCTTCTGAGTTAACGCTCTTATGAGAAGTAATAAAAATAAAACTTGTGTTAATT
>JAYZXK010000371.1:0-3834 GCA_036141415.1 Pseudomonadota bacterium | reverse complement strand
CAGGATGCTGCAATAGAAGAAGAACACGAAGAGCACGCCAAAAAGCAACTGGACGAGAGTAAAGCCAAAGCTGCCGAGAAACGAAAGCAGGCAGCGCAGGCGAATCGTAAAAAAGATGGCCGTTCATCTGCGGCGAATAGCGGTGAGAAAGCGGGTAAATCTCCTGCCGGACGCTATAATAACGGAACTAAATCGAAAAATAGCAGACCAATTAAGACGCCCCCGGCCAAACTGTCTGATGCCGATTTAACCGTTGGTACTTCAGTAACAGTAAAATTAGGCAAAGCACCGATGCACGCGGTCATTACCGAAGTAGCAAAAGACGGTGTGCATGTTCAACTGGATACGGGGATGGTAGTAAAGGTTAATCCGCAAACACTGCGTTTAGCACGTTCTAAGAGGTAGTAATATGAAAGATATACTTCGCATTTCCGTTGCCAGTGCAATTCTCGCGTTAAGCGTAGGAGCCGGAGCGGTCACATCTGGCAATAGTGTCGAAGATCTGCCCATTCTCCAGCAAGAGCCGCAGCATTCCTCCGCGGCAAAGCGCATCAGTACGCTGTTCACTCGTGAACATTACAAACTGATCAAGCTGGATGATTCGTTATCTGAGAAAGTGTACGACCGCTATCTCAAATCTCTCGACGGAAATCGAAATATCTTTTTAGCGTCCGATATTGCTGAATTTAACAAGCATCGGGATGAATTTGACGAAGCCATTCTGCGCGGAAACCTGCAAGTGGCTTACGACATGTTCAATCGCAACCTCGAATCACGCATTAGTCGCTATGAATATGCCCTAACTCTGCTCGACGGTGAGTTTAACTTCGAGAAAGAAGGCGACAAGTTTTATTACGACCGTGAAGAGGCCGCCTGGCCTGTAGGTCAGGCTGAGCTTGATGAGTTATGGCGTCAGCGCGTTAAGTACGATGCGCTAAACCTGAAGCTGGCTGGTAAAGAGCAGGATAAGATCAAAGAGTTGCTTACCAAGCGTTACGAGCGAGCCATCAAGCGTCTTAAACAAACTCAAAGCGAAGACGTGTTCCAGACGGTAATGAACTCATTTGCCCGCAGCATCGAAGCGCACACCAGTTATTTATCGCCGCGCAACGCCGAGCGTTTCCAGATGGACATGAACCTGTCGCTGGAAGGTATTGGTGCAGTATTACAGAGCGAAGATGACTTTACCGTTATTAAGAGCATTGTTCCGGGTGGCCCGGCTGATAAGTCTAAGGCGATTAAACCGGAAGACAAAATTATTGGTGTCGCCCAGGAAGACGAAGAGTTTGTAGATGTCATCGGCTGGCGTCTGGATGACGTGGTTGAGCTGATTAAAGGCCCGAAAGGCAGTGAAGTACGCCTGCAAGTGCAAAAAGGTGCAACCGAAAGCACAACGGTGTCGGTGATAACCTTAATTCGTGACAAAATTAAACTGGAAGATCGTGCTGCCAAATCTGAAGTGTTTGTGCCTGATTCAGGCCCGCATCAGAATGAAAAGGTCGGCGTTATCTCAATTCCGAGCTTCTACAATAACCTCCACGTTGACGTGTTAAAGGAGATTAACGCGCTGAAGTCGGAAGAAGTGAAAGCGATTATTGTTGATTTACGTGGTAACGGTGGTGGTTCTTTATCAGAAGCCACGCTGGTTTCCGGCCTGTTTATCGAACAGGGGCCGGTTGTGCAGATCCGCTATGAAGGCGGCCGCATGAGCGTAAACCAGGATACCGACGGGAAAGTGGCCTATCAGGGCCCGCTCACTGTACTGGTTGACCGCTACAGTGCGTCGGCATCAGAAATCTTTGCCGCTGCCATGCAGGATTATAACCGTGCATTGATCATCGGTGAGCAAACCTTTGGTAAAGGCACGGTGCAACAGCACAAAGGGTTAGGGCGTATCTACGACCTCTACGAAAACCCGCTGGGCAGCGTGCAGTACACCATCGCTAAGTTTTACCGCATCAACGGCGGCAGCACACAGCATAAAGGTGTCGTACCTGATATTCCGTTCCCTTCACCAATCGATCCGGCAGAGTGGGGCGAAAGCCAGGAAGAAAATGCCTTGCCATGGGATAGCATCAAACGTGCTAACTACACTACCTTTGGTGATACCCAGAGTGCACTGGATGTACTGGCGGCTAAACACAATGCCCGCATAATGCAGGATCCTGAGTTTGGCTATATCCAGCAGGACATCCAAAAGTATAAAGAAAATAAAGACAAAGACTTTATATCACTGGTTGAGTCAGAGCGACTGGCCGAGAAAAAAGAGAACGAACAACAAGCACTGACCCGTGCTAATGAGCGCTTGTCCCGAATGGGGCTGCCGGTTGTTGAAGATCTTGAGGACCTGCCTGAAGAGCTTGAGGAACTGGATCCGTACCTGACGGAAGCCGCCAATATTACCCTTGATATGGTAAACACGGGGAAATACGCACTTACCCGCGGTTAGTAGTTCGCTTCATTAAAGGGCTGACAGCACTGTCAGCCCTTTTTTCATTGCATCAGACACACAAATCACAAATACTAACGACAGTATTAAAATATATATAAAACAATAATAAAGGGAACAACGTGTATGGCGGTTCGTGGTGAGTTTTCTTCTCGTATCGGATTTATACTGGCAGCTGCCGGCTCAGCTGTGGGACTGGGCAATATCTGGGGCTTTCCAACCCAGGTAGCCAGTAATGGCGGCGCAGCTTTTGTTTTGGTCTACCTGTTACTGGCGTTCGCGCTGGCTTATCCGGTATTAATGGCAGAGCTGGTTATCGGCCGTGCTCACCGGGCCAATATGGTGGATTCACTGGGTCAGATCACCAGCAACCCGCTGGGGCGGCTTACCGGCCTGTGGGGCTGTGTTACGGTGTCGTTGATTCTGGCTTTTTATGCCATTGTGGGCGGCTGGATGATTGCCTTCTTCGCTGAATCGGCCAGCCGACCAGTGGCGCCTCAGGCAGTTAGCGACTGGCTTACCAGTTATTCACTGAGCACTAACCTAATCTTTTGTGCGCTGTTTCTGAGCCTTACGTCTTATATCGTTCTCGGCGGTGTAAAAGCGGGTATCGAGCGCTGGTCTGTGCGCCTTATGCCAACCCTGTTTATTCTGATGGGGATACTGATTGTCTATGTGAGTTTTCAGCCAGGTGCCAGCGAAGGCTGGGCAGCCTATCTGGTACCGGACTTTTCAGTAGTGCTTAATCCTGATTTGCTGATTGATGCCATGGGGCAGGCGTTTTTCTCTATGTCACTCGGCGTAGGTACCATGCTGGTTTATGGCTCTTACATGAGTAAGAAAGAAGATTTACCGACCATAGGAGCTGCGGTAGCCCTGGTGGATATTGGTGTGGCCATTATTGCCGGTATGCTGATTATCCCGGCGATGTATGTAGCGCTTAATAATGGCGTGGAAATATTCTCTTCTACCGGCGAGCTGATAGCCGGCGACCAGTTGATATTTACCGTCTTACCGGCGTTATTTAATACTATCGGCCCAATTGGCGTGGTCGTATCCACCGTGTTCTTTGCGCTTATGGTAATAGCTGCCCTGACCAGCTCTATTTCAATGCTGGAAGTACCAGTGGCCTATTTGTCGGAAAGCCGTAATTTGTCACGCCCTAAGGCAGTAATGATTGTTACAGCCGTTATTTTTGCTGCCAGCGCACTGATCATCTTTAATTTTTCTACGCTGTTTGGTTTTGTTATCGCGCTGACCACTAAGTACAGCCAGCCGTTACTTGGTTTTGCCTTGTGTATTTTTGCCGGCTGGGTATGGAAGCGTAACGAAATCCTGGCCGAGCTAAAAGTAAGCGCGCCGGATATGGAGCAGCGCTTATTCTG
>JAYZXK010000370.1:0-2574 GCA_036141415.1 Pseudomonadota bacterium | reverse complement strand
GCCCGGGGCAGTATCCACGGAAAATCAAGTAACTCTGCCACGTCAAATTTATCTTTTAGTGACAATGGGTGATGCTTGGGCATCAGCAACACAATTGACTCGGTCAACAGGGATTCCTCCTTGACCCCAATATCGCCAGGCAGCTTACGTTTGGCACCGATTAAAAAGTCGAGTTTACCGCGCATCAGATCATGGAGCAGGTACTCATAAGAGCCTTCGACTCTAGACATTTTGTGGCTCGGATAGCTGTGCTTAAATTCGGTTGCCGCTTTGGGGATGATATAGCTTCTGGCCATGGGCATAGCACCAATTGAGGTGTTGCCCTTTTCCTGGTCAGACATTCTGGCCAGTTCTGCCAGACCCAGCTCTAGCTCCCGTTCCATTACACCTGCTACCTGAGCCAGTTGCAGAGCCATTTTGGTCGGCTTTACGCCAAAACTGGTTCGCTCAAATAAGCTCAGATTGACCGCTTGTTCGAGCTCTCTCGCCGCGCGGTGAATGGTTGGGTTGGCCTTGTTAGAAATAGCAGCACCGGCGCTAAAACTGCCTGCTTCGGCAACGGCTTTTAAGGCATTCAACTGTGTCATAGTGACATGACGTGAGGCGTTTCTAGGCACATTACTATAGTTTTTCAATAACATATCAAAAAAACCATCCATGTAACCAATGGCTCGAGCAATCCGCTTTTTTAATGTTACGGCCTCATCGGTGACAGTAATTCCTTTAGTCGTTCGATGAAATAACTTGGTATCAAATAACTTCTCAAGACTATTAATTGCCTGACTGATAGCAGGCTGAGAGCGCCCGAGCTCCTGCGCGGCTTTGGATACAGAGCGTAAATCGCACACGGTCAGAAATAGCCGTAAGTGGAATAAATTGACGTTTTTAACCGTGCCTTTTTCCGGCATTCGACCACTCTGAAATATGAATACAATGTGAAAGATTAGCAATTTCTTATGGCAATTGTCAATTTTCAATTGGTTAAACCGACAACAATTAACCATATTCATTGCAACTAATGTTTAACATTATAGTTACACTAAGTTGTCATTCAGAGGGTGCACATATGAAATCTACTAAAATAAATAAACTTACCATGGCCATCGCAACTTCGCTTGCGTTGGGATCAGGGTATGTTGCTGCACAGGAAGAGCAGGAAACAGAAAATAAATCAAAAGCTGAAAAAGCATTGGAACAAATCACGGTTACAGCGCGAAAGGTGACTGAAAACTTACAGGAAACCCCGGTGTCAGTAACATCTTTCAATGGCGACGCGCTGGAACGTCGCCAGATAACGGGTTCAGACGACATTGGTAAAATTACACCTAACCTGCAATTTTCCAATAACGCGCCGCTGGCCGGCAACAATAACTCCTCAATCATCTTTATTCGCGGCGTGGGGCAGATCAGTCCTCGGGCAAACACAGATCCGGGTGTTGGCTTGTATATCGATGATGTGTACATGGGCCAGTCAGTAGGTGGCAGTATGGAACTGCGCGACATAGAAAGTGTGCAGGTTTTGCGTGGCCCACAAGGAACGCTTTTCGGTCGTAACACCATCGGCGGTGCGGTACTGATTAATACTCAGGAACCCCGGGATGAGCTGGGCGGCAAAATTCGCTTGGGTATTGGTGAGGATTCATTGATGGAAGCCTTTGCTGCCATCGACATTCCGCTGACAGATGATCTGTTGAGCCGATTCAGCGTAGGCACCAAGAAACAGGATGGTTACGTAGAACGAGTCTACGACGGATTGGATCTGGGTGACGTTAATAATACCATGTTCAACGGTAAACTGGTTTATCAACCCAGCAACGACTTTACCGCTAAACTGCTGTTTGACTACACACGCGCAGACGAAAACGGTTCACCATTGGTATTTGGTGGTTACAACAATAACACCGATGTGGAGAATACCGGCTACGATGCCGCCTGGTTTGGCGCCAGTCAGAGTGTGATTGCTGGTTGTCCTGATGCCTGGATTGCTTATCCGGGCCCTCCTGGACGCCCGGTGACCACCGCAGAAGGTTCGACAATAGATGTCTCAGGCTTAGTAACATCCGGTGGTGGCCCACGAGGCTACACCGCAGAAAATAATGATCCCCGCTGTGTGAATAATCAATGGGATGGCGGCCCTTTTACCAGTTATGGTACAGCCGAAATGGGCAGCTCCATGAAAAACTGGGGAACGTCTTTAAATCTGGAATATCAGGTGAACGACGAAGTGATGGTTAAGTCGATTACAGCTTATCGTAAGTTGGAGTGGGTTGGTCGTCGGGATGCCGACAATACACCGTTTACCATTTTGCACACCGACTTTGACTCCTCGGGTGATCAGTTCAGTCAGGAATTCCAGCTCAATTATGTTACCGATGACTTTACGCTGATTACCGGTTTATATTATTACACGGAAGAAATCTCTGATATTTTAAAGGCTATGTTCTGCTAAATTGTTGCTATACTGTATATGAATACAGTCGTTAAGGATTGATCATGCTCCCAGCACAATTTACAAAGCTTATAGCCGAGTTAGAACACTTAACAGATAGTCAAACCCGTTATGTTGAGAAGCTG
>JAYZXK010000369.1:0-3809 GCA_036141415.1 Pseudomonadota bacterium | reverse complement strand
ATTGCTGCAGATGGCTCCATTTTAGTAACTTCCTTTTTGGGGGACTTGTATGCATTTTCTCCCCAGGGGAGTTTGTTGTGGCAATTAAACTATGAATCTCTGGCATTCTTTCCAACCACGATAGCGCCGAACGGAAATATTTATATTCCGACAATGGGAGATGAGAACAGTACAAACCGTTTACTGGTATATTCAAGTGCGGGCGAAGCAATCTGGAGTAGAACATTTCCGGTCAGAATTTTCTCTGGGCTTGCTTTTAATGAAGCTGGTACTGCCTACTATGGTGCCGATGGGCTTTATGCTTTTACCCCCAATGGTGAGCAGCTCTGGAAAGGTGAACTGGGAGAATATGATGTCACGCTTATCACTGGCTCCCCTGTAATAGATGATTCAGGAAATCTTTACGTGGGTTACCAGGCCGCCAATGCAACTGATGAAGGGTTACCGTATTCTGGGATCGTGTCTTTCTCTTCAGAAGGTACATTACGTTGGTTTTACAGTGTAGATAATGATGAAGTTGTCGGCGCTACACCTATTATTACCAATGATGGGGTGGTTATTTTTGGCAGTGATAAAGGAAACATATTTGAAGTGAATGCCGAAACCGGTGAATCACATGAAAGTAGACTTGCCACAACGCCGGTAAATGATATCTATAGCCTTACCATTGATAACAGTGGCAACTTAATTGTTAATGGCTATGGCGGCACGGTTATTTTTAGTGACGATCTTGAACTGGCTGACTCATCCTGGCCCAAGTTTATGCGCGATAATCGTAATTCTTCTTCAGCAGCCACCTCTGGCGGTAACGCCCCACAAGTTTATAAGGCCGCTAACGATGTGGACGGCGACGGTAAATCCGATTTGTTATGGCGCAGCTACACCAAAGGCTGGAACTTCCTGTGGACCATGGATGGTACGGCAACGGCAACGACTATCCCCATTAACGTTGTCCCTGGTACCGCCTGGGATATGGTTGGCCAGGGCGATTACGATGCTGATGGTAAGTCGGACATTTTCTGGCGCAATAGTGTCACCGGGCAAAATTTTATTTACCTGATGGAAGGGGCGGTCTACAAGTCGCGGTACACGCTTAACTATGTTGGCGCAACCGACTGGCGGGTAGCAGGCAGTGGCGACTTTGATGGCGATGGCACCGGTGATGTACTTTGGCGCAACATAAACCGTGGCGATACATGGTTCTACCTAATGGACGCGGGGCTTATCCGTGATAGCCTGCCCTCACTGGCAGTTAATGACCTGAACTATGAAATAGCCGCGACGGGCGATGTGGATGGTGACGGCGATGACGACGTTATCTGGCGAAATTCTGCGAGCGGTATTAACTATATATGGTTAATGCAAGGCGGTAGCATTGCAAGCCGTTATACGTTGAACACCGTTAACACCGAGTGGGACATAGCCGGAGCGGGAGACTTGGATGGCGACGGCACCGACGATATTATCCTGCGTAATCAGGTGAGCGGTGAAAACTGGGTGTATTTCATGGAAAACGGGCAGATACGTGAAAGTACCCTGATTAACACCGTAGCCGATACTAACTGGCAAATAGCCAACATGGGTGATTACGATGGCGACGGCAAGGTCGACTTCCTGTGGCGCCATGCAGCGGATGCCCGCAACATCATTCACCTAATGGATGGCACTACCCGTAAAGCCAGCGGGGTATTGAAAAATACCGATGATACCTGGCGGGTGGTTAATTAATAATCCATGGCTTTAGATTTAGTGGTTTAAACGCTGTTAGTACAGTTGTTTTCATGCATCATGCTGGTTATCATTCGAATCCGCCAAGGAATGCACCCAAAGACTGTAATAAGTCCTTCACCCTATTTTTAATGATGTCTGGTGAAAGGTACCAGGCAGTGGTGAATAGTTTTGAGTTTTAAAGAAGTTTGAGGTCTGGTGAGTTAACATGAATGCGATGGTTCAATATTGGGACTCAGCGGTACCTGAAGACGTAGCGAAACTGAGTAAGACCTGGCAAGACTGTCAGCCTAACCTGCCTTACGTTTGTTTTAACCGGTTATCCGCAGCAGACTTCTTGGGCGAGCATTTTGGTAACGAAGTTCGGGATGCGTTTCTGGAAATAACACTTCCAGCCTTGCAATCGTACATTTTTAGAGTTGCTTATATTCTGAGGTGTGGTGGTGTTTTTGCGTCTGCCTCGCTTAAATGTTTAAAACCGGCTGACGAGTGGAAAGTAAACAGGGATAAGTTAAATGTTCTCAAAGACAGCAGTGGTAATATATGGAACGGATTCATATTAGCCGCTAAAGACAACAAAATCATTGCAACTATTTGGGCCGAAATTCAAGATGTTCTTCTGAATCGAAGGGAAGGCGGAATCAGCGCACTGGCTGGCAGTGATCTCTTTCAGCGAAAAATAAATACGGCAGTGAATACCAGTGATGCGAACCTGGTGCCGCATGAGGAATATGCCGACACCTTTATCAGAGTATCTCAATTATCCCATAAGGCGAGCTTTAACTGGAGGTTAGCCCAGCATATAACACCGCTGTTCAATCGTCAGTATAGTCTTACGTCACCCCCCGAGAGTGAAGAGCTGCAGTCGAAAGAGCTTATCATCCACATGGGCTTACATAAAACGGGAACAACCGCCATTCAACAAATGCTGTCCAAGCATGAATTCGGCGATGTTTTGTATCCCGAAACAGGAAAACTCCATGGTGGCCATCATCAATTGGTTACTCTCTTGTCTAAACGAAAGGGAGATATCAGTGACCAAACTATTAGGGCGTTTTGGCAAGAGTGTGAGCGGTCAGAAAAATCGCGAGTTGTCATATCTTCTGAATACTTTTCATGCACTAATGAAATCATCTTTAACAAGATGATTATGAACCTGCTGTGGCAAAACTTATCGCGTTTATCCAGTGCGTTTGGAAAGGTGAAACTGGTCTTTTATATTCGTGAGCAAGCGGAATCACTGGAGTCGAGGATCAATCAGGCAATTAAAAGCAGGATTTGTCTTGCTGATTTTGATTTGCATAAACTTATGCAGAATCCGACGATGAATTACGCTCTTATGTTTTCTCATCTGCAAAGTATTTTTCCGCATGCAAAATTGGATATCCACAATTATTCTAACGTTAAGGTAGAAGGTGTGGTTCCACATTTCTTTAACCGTTACACGAACTCCTCAATGGTTAATCATGTATCCAATAAGCAGATTGAATCGATTTGGACCGTGATGCTTTCATGGTATATAAATCGACTGGATGTCAGCACTGATCAAAAAATGAAGTTGAAGGAAATGGCCACCCGCGCGGAAATTGCGAAGGGCATTCCCGGTACCTTCATGACTAAAAAAATCCTAAGTCAATCTCAGGTCGCCACGCTTAGACGGTTTTTTGCCGAGAAGAATGAACAGTTTTATCGCCGTTTTGATGTTCCACCATTCACCCAGACATTTAATAGCGAAGAAAAGCAGACCTTTCAGCAGGTGATGCAGGAATATGATGCCATTCTTTCTGCTCAAGTGAATAAGTTAGTCGAGTCAAGCCCATGCAACCCATAGATCTAACCATAAAGGAACAACCAGAACATATAGAGCGTTGTGTGGCAATGGCTTTAGACATACAGTCAAAGTTAGCGAATAAAATGTCGGTATCTGATAAGTTTGTGTCGCTAGGTCAAAATTGTAGCTCTGCCTGGTATCTTAAACAACTTGGCTTAAAACTTGAGTCTTATCCTTTCGACTGGATATTTAGTTCCCCCGACATAGTAACTCACTGTATCAATGATGAGTTCGCTGCCTACCTGAACAA
>JAYZXK010000368.1:0-4394 GCA_036141415.1 Pseudomonadota bacterium | reverse complement strand
CCATGGTGGCATTGTTATAATTGAACGAGAACCAGGTCGACATATCGGTTAATTCACGATCGATACTGCGCTCTGAGTAGGTGTAGTCCAGCCGGGCTTTAAGCTTGTCGGTAGCCTGATATTCCAGGGTAAGCTGGCCATTGATACGGGTTCGGTAAGCTTCGTTAAACTGATAGACCAGGTTTTGTGGGACCGCATACGTCACCCCGTCGGCGGGCTTGTTTAAATAGGAATTATCCGGGTCTTCGGCGGGCAGATTTCCCCAGCCGCCTTCATCCTGACCGGAAATAAACGAGCGCCAGCCAGCGCCTACCGAAGCATTGCTGTTGCCGCTGTCGCGTTTTTGGTAACTGCCGGTTAAAGACACGCCAAATTTATCGTCCAGAAAAGTCTCTGAATAAAGGCCAGAGAGTTCTGGCGTCCAGGTATCGCCGCGTTGGGTTGAGTCATCGTTGACGGCCTTAAAGCCAATACTGGCCTGACGACCAGGCGTAGCCAACGGGCGCGGAGTAATAATATTAATGGTGCCGCCCAGACCGCCGGTAGCGATGGAGGCACGCCCGGTTTTATAAACTTCTACTGCACTGACGCCTTCCGAGGCGAGATCGGCAAAGTCAAAGGAGCGGGTAGGTGTTGGCATCTGGCGGCCATTTAACAGTACCAGGTTTCTGTCGGCGCCAAAACCGCGGATGGTCACGCGACTACCCTCGCCGTCTGAACGGTCGATGGATACACCGGTGATCCGTTGTAAGGATTCTGCTAAGTTAGTATCCGGAAACTTACCAATATCTTCAGCCGAAATAGCTTCGACAACCCCATCACCAGACCGTTTAATATCCATAGCGCGGATCATACTGCCGCGGATACCACTAACCTCGATTATTTCAACGGTATCGTCAGTGGTTTGTTGTTGTGCCTGAGTGGTAGAGATCATCGCCGAACTTAATACCAGCGACACCGATAAGGCGACCTGGCTTTTGGTAAAGGGGCGAGTTTTCATTATTTTCTCCCTTGCGCTAGCTTGGTTGTTGTGCTCGTGTTGTATGCAACTGCTCAACTTTTCATTAACATCTTTGAAAAGTATGGCGAAGCCTAACGCCGGGCAGAGCGGATGTCGTTTTAATCACTCTGGATCCGTAAATACGAACGTTCTGATTCTCGACACGAACGTTCTGAACTTCTCAAGCTTTTGATATTAAATGGATAATATTTATTTTTGAGTGGCAGGATAAAGTGGCCTGAAAGTGTATTATCCGGGCAAACAGGGGCATGGATCAGTGGTTCATTGACAGCGAGTGGCGCGGTTGCGATAACAATGTTAAAGAAAGGGGAATATTCGTGGGCAGTTTGCATGCCAGGTTACCGGTAACCCGGCAACCTGTGAACAGAGGCTTACTGACAGTCAATCGTGGCAGACGTTGCAGCGTCTGGTTGTAACCTGATATTGGCTACCGACAGTGTAACTGCACCTGCAGACTCCAGCATAAACGGTGCGGTGATATTGTTTAACTCGGCGCCAGCATTCACTAAACACTGTAAATCAACCGCAACCTCATGCCATTCATTGCGAGGAAGGCCTGTCAGCGTCGATTGAATATCCACGCTGCCGCGACAGTCATCACCGCAGAGCATGCCCAGGGCCACAGAACTATCGGGAGCCTGTGATACCTTAATATCAAGAGTCAGCGCACTGTGACTTGCAAGGTACTCTGCAATGGTTTTGGGTTCACTCCATCCCAGATAAGCCCGGGCAAGACTATTACCCTGCCAGGTAAGTTCGCGGGCATCTTCCTGAACCGCCATATTCTCGGTTCTGAGCGTCAGGTTATCAGAGCCCTGGGTGGTAACCACGCTGGTGGCAACCGGTACTGCCCAGCTCGCTCTATCGCCTAAAAAGAAGGCCAGGTCAGCTTGTGCTACCGTACGAAAAAGCGCCATCGGTTGGCTATAGTCTCTCACCAGAGGGTGGGCGGGCACTTCGTTAAGAGCCAGACTGAGCGTACTTTTATCACCGTAAGACAGGCCAAAACCGTATTCAAATAAGGGAGCGTAGGGCTTATCG
The DNA here is from genome assembly GCA_036141415.1 of Pseudomonadota bacterium. Taxonomy (GTDB): domain Bacteria; phylum Pseudomonadota; class Gammaproteobacteria; order Enterobacterales; family Alteromonadaceae; genus Alteromonas. Next base: position 2,332 of record JAYZXK010000368.1, on the reverse strand, counting down.
CCTTTATTTAACACCACCTGATCGTCCAGTGCTGGCCACGAGTAGGAAAGTTTGCCGGTAAAGTCGTGCTGTATATTGCCTTTGCTATCAGTAAATAACACGTCGGCAACTCCGCTGCCTTCTGAGCCGGGTAGCCAGGCCACTACAAAGGCATCAGAAGCATTTAATTCGGCATTAACCCATAACGGGCGGCCGGTTAAAAATACAGAAACTACCGGGATCCCCTGCGCTTTAAGGCGTTTGAGTAATGCCAGGTCGCGCTTATTGCCGCGCTGGTATTCAATACTTTCAATGTCACCTGCCCCTTCTGCATAGGGGTTTTCGCCAAAAACTACAATCGCCACATCGGGGGCTTGCTGAAAGGTACCGTCAGGTGCTAACTCGGCGCGGCCGCCGGCCTTCTCAACCTGAGCCTGAATACCGTCAAATATTGAACTGCCACCCGGAAAATCAGCGTTTTCATTGCCGGTGCCTTGCCATGAAATCGTCCAGCCACCGGACTGCTTACCAATGTTGTCGGCGCCCGACCCGGCAACCAGCACGTTCTGAGTCGGAGCCAGAGGCAGTAATTGTTGATGGTTTTTGAGTAATACCAGTGATTTGCGCACTGCCTCACGGGCAATTTTACGATGTGTATCACCGCCGATCAGTGCTTGTTCACCGGCAATACCGCGCGCTCTCGGTGTAACACCATCAAATAAACCCGCGCGAAACTTGACCCGTAATATGCGCCGAACTGCATCGTCGAGACGGCTCATGCCAATTTCACCACTGTTGACCTGGGCCACGGTATTGTGAAACATGGCTTGCCAGTTGGTGGGGACCATAATGATGTCTACCCCGGCGTTAATTGCCTGTGCACAGCTACTGTTACTGCAACCGGGAACCTGGCCGTGGCCATCCCAGTCGCCAACCACTAAGCCATCGAATCCCATCTGGTTTTTCAATATATCAGTGAGCATGGTCTGATTGCCGTGCATCTTAGTACCGTGCCAGCTGTTGAACGACGCCATAATGGTTTGTACGCCCGCTTCAATGGCGGCTATATATCCCTGAGCGTGGATGTTGATGAGTTCCTGCTCCGACGCAAGATTGTTGCCCTGATCAATGCCGTGCTGAGTGCCACCGTCACCGAGAAAATGCTTTGCGGTAGCAATTGCCTTGTGATCATTCAAAAAGCTCTCGCCGGGCACGCCCTGAATACCCCGGACCATAGCAGAGGCATAGTCACGTACTAAGGCAGGATCCTCTGAGTAGCCCTCATAGGTACGCCCCCAGCGGTCATCGCGAACAACCGCCACGGTAGGCGCAAACAGCCAGTCAATACCGGTTACGCGCACTGCGGTTGCGGTAGCAGCACCGATTTGTTCCATCAGTTCAGCATCATGCATGGCGCCAAGGCCAATATTGTGCGGAAAAATGGTCGCGCCAATTACGTTATTGTGGCCGTGAACCGCGTCTGTTCCCCACATGGTGGGAATAGTACTGCCATCGAGCGTATCATCTACCGAAGCCGCGTACATCTTATCGGCTAACGTCACCCAGTCTTCCATGCTGGCGTACTTGTCATTATCAGGAAATGCGCCGCCGCCGTTCAGGTAGGAGCCAAACCCATACTCGCGCATTTCAGCTACGGTAAAGTCGCGGATCTCTGGTTGTATCATCTGCGCCACTTTTTGCTCAATGGTCATGGTAGTGAGCAAGGTATTGATTTGCGCTTCGGTGTGCGGATCCTGGCTAACCGGGCTGGTAACTTTTGGCCACTTGTGCGGATGAAGCTGCCCTGCAGAGGGATTCTCCGGAGGTGAGGAAGACGGCGAACAAGCCGATATTGCCAGTAACAGGCTCGCGGCGATAACACCTTGTGTAAGCGATGCTGTTGCCAAAATATGCTCCTTAAATTTTATCATTGAAATGTGAATGCTGCGCTCACAGCGTTAAAAGAGGCTAAGCAGTGTAGGGGGTCGCGCACGGGAAGTCGTTTACAGGGGAGTGGTTGGCGTAACTCGAACGTTCTTTTTTGGGAAGAACTGGTAATGCTATGAATATTATAAGTTTTTTAGTGTTGGGTGCGGGCGGTGAAAGTGCCTTTGGTTAGAGCCGGTTATGCCACAATAGCGCAGCTAGCGCTTAGGCGAACGTTCGTCTCGGCGATTCCGGCTGTTTTATGTGTTTGATTTCAACAGGGAGAGTCGATAATATTCCGATCTCTTAACACAATAATAACAAGCTTCGGGCGCTGCACAGAATGGATAAAACCCTGTTCAATCTACATGACTTAGTGTTGCTGCTAATCGCTTTTGAGTGCCTGGCTGTGTCTGTTTATATTGGT
>JAYZXK010000367.1:0-3181 GCA_036141415.1 Pseudomonadota bacterium | reverse complement strand
ATCTTTATGGTAACCGCCCCCCTGATCTCCCAGGGCGTTAAAGTGGATTTACCCAAAGCCAGCGCCCAGCCCATTGAACAGGAAGACAAGCCACCCATTATTGCGTCGGTGGATATTAAGGGCGACTACTACCTTAATCTGGGCGACAACCAGGAGCAGGCCGTTGATGAAGAAGAAATGGCGGCGCTGGTGCAGGCCCAGTTAAAGCAAAGTCCCGACACGCCGGTAGTGGTGAAAGGTGATGGCCAGGTTGCCTATAACGAAGTGATTCAACTTATGGTACTGCTGCAAAAAGCGGGTGTGCCTTCGGTCGGTCTGATGACCGATCCGGTTGAAAAGTAAAACAGGCGCAGATTGTGGATCAAGCGGATAAATCGGCCTTAGTTAAATCACTGGGTTTGCACCTGCTCCTTGTGATAGTGTTGCTAATAAGCGTCAGTTTGTCATCGTCACCGGTAATGCCAGTGGCCAACAGTACGCCTGCGCCGGTGATTAAAGCCACCTTTATAGATGCGCAGGCTATTTATGATCAGCAGCGTGCTCAGGCCCAGGCGGAAGCTCAGGCCCGCGCCGAAGAGCAGCGTAAACGACAGGCGGCTGAAGAGCGCAAGCGTCAGGAAGCCGCTGCACGCAAAGCCCGCGAGCAAAAAGCCCGGGAAGCGGCAGAAGCAAAACGCCAGTCAGAATTGCGGCGTTTAGCCGAACAAAAGGCGCGCGAACGTAAAGAACGGGAAGAAGCCGAGAAAGCTGAAGCGGCGCGTAAAGCCAAAGAAGCAAAAGAACGCGCCGAGATGGAAAGAATTATGCAAGAGCAGCTGGCGAAAGAGCAGGCGGCTATGCAGCAGCAACGTCGCCAGCAGGTATTATCGGAAGTTGAGCGTTATAAAGCTCTAATTTACAGTGCGATTCAACGTGGTATTAATGCTGATTTCAAAGGCAAGAGTTGTCGGCTGAATATTCGCTTAGCAACAACCGGTTTGGTGACACAAGTGACGGTGATTGATGGTGACACTGCATTATGTCGAGCAGCACGAAGTGCTGTATTGAGGCCTGACAGATTGCCTATTTCTGACGACCCTGCAGCGTATGAAGAACTTAAAGACATTGATTTGAAGGTGGAGTTGTAATGCCTATGAGAAAACTGGGTTTATGGATTACCCTGGCCTATTTTAGCGTGGTTGGTCAGTTACATGCTGCGCTGGAAATTGTAATCACTGAAGGCGTGGACAGTGCCCGGCCTATTGCGGTGGTGCCTTTTAAATGGGAAGGCGAGGGCATGTTACCCGGTGATCTGACCGATGTGGTGATGAACGACTTACGCCGCAGTGGCAAGTTTAACCCGGTTGCGCGTTCAGCTATGCCGGAATACCCGTCTACCGATAGCGAAGTTAACTACGGTGCCTGGGCGGCGCAGGGTATTGATACCGTGGTAGTCGGCAGCGTTAAGCCTGAAGGCGTCGACCGCTATCTGGTGAGTTTTGAGATCATTGATGTGCTGCGCGGACAAATAACCGGTGGTCAGTCGAAAGTACTTAATAAAGACGGCGGTCTGATTAACAGTAAAGATCATATTATAGATGAGCGTGCGGTTGTCATTGGTGGTAGTGATTTCAGACAATACTCGCACCGAATCAGTGATGTAATCTATGAAAAACTGACCGGCGTTAAAGGAGCGTTTTTAACTCGTATCGCATACGTTATTGTGCGTGACCGCACCAAGGAAAAACTCCCTTATCAGCTGGTAATCGCGGATTACGATGGCTTTAACGAAACCCGATTGCTGTCGTCGCCAGAGCCATTAATGTCACCATCATGGTCGCCGGATGGTGAAAAGCTTGCCTACGTGAGTTTTGAAAACAAACGGCCACAAATTTTTGTGCAGAATATCTATACCATGGAGCGTGAGCGGATCACCAACTTCCCGGGTATCAACGGCAGCCCGGTGTTCTCGCCGGACGGCAAGCAAATGGCCATGGTACTGTCGAAAGATGGGAATCCGGAAATCTATGTAATGGATTTAGCCAGTCAAAATTTACGCAGAATTACCCGCAATCGGGCAATTGATACCGAGCCAGCCTGGGCTCCCGATGGCAAGAGTCTGATATTTAGCTCTGAACGGGGTGGTAAACCACAGATTTATCGCGTAAATTTAGATACTGGCACAGTTAGGCGTTTAACCTTCGAGGGTGAGCAGAACTTAGGAGCCACTTTTACACCCGACGGCCAGGAGGTCGTTTTGGTGAACAGGACCCGCGGCGACTACCACATTGCCAGACAAGATGTGGATAGTGGTGCGATTCAGGTACTGACGAGAACATATTTAGATGAATCTCCCAGTATCGCTCCGAATGGAAGCATGATAATTTATAGTACATTATACGGGGATACTCAGGTATTGTCGTTGGTGTCACTGGACGGGCGCTTTAAAGCGAGATTACCGGTGGCTGACGGGCAGGTTAAATCGCCGAGCTGGTCACCTTATTTGTTTTAACAGATTTGATAGAATCACAACTATATAAGTATAAGGATTAAGAGGATGCAAATGAATAAAGTAATGAAGAGCTTCATCATCGCCCTGCCAGTGGTGACTATGATGGCATGTTCATCAGGTCCTAGCGAAGAGGAACTGGCTGCAGAGCGTAACCGCATCGCGCAACAACAAGCAGCTGAAGAGCAAGCCGCTCAGGAAGCAGAAGAAGCGCGCGTTAAAGCTGAAGCAGTTAAACGTCAGCAAATGGCTGAAGAAATGGTTAAACAAGAGCTGCAGGCTCTGCAAAATGAACAGACTGTTTATTTTGATTTCGACCGTTCAAATATCAAATCTGATTTCTTCCCGGTACTGGATAAGCATGCCGAGTTCCTGATTAAGAATCCAGGTACTAAAGTGGTTATTGAAGGTCATACTGACAGCCGTGGTACGCCTGAGTACAACATCGCCCTGGGCGAGCGTCGTGCTAAATCGGTACAAACTTACCTGCTTAACGCTGGTGTTAGCTCAAGCCAGATTTCAGTCGTATCTTACGGTGAAGAGAAGCCAGAAGTGATGGGTTCTTCTGAGTACGCATTTGCTCAGAACCGTCGTGGTGTAATTGTTTACCAATAAGATGAGCAATCCCAACAAATCCTATAAGAAAGCCATTGCACCTGTTGCAATGGCTTTGTTGTGTCTGCCGTTAGGTGC
>JAYZXK010000366.1:0-7437 GCA_036141415.1 Pseudomonadota bacterium | reverse complement strand
ATTGCTGCATTACAAGAAATGCAAATTCCGGTTTGGCAGCCGCAAGGACAACTGGCAGACCCAGCCGGTGAAGTGCCTGACGTGGCAGACAACGTGAAATCAGCACCCGGCTCGCAGGCGACCGCTCGCTCGCATCTGCAACGCATAAAAGACAGTGTATCCGCTAAGCCTGCGCCATCTCAAACGGCTAAAAAGGCTGATGAACCGGTAGCCCCTCCGGCACTGCAGGAAGTCAAAGCACAGCAGGCGCCACAATTTTTTGCCGATCTGCTTATCGCGGCACAGGGCCTGACAATGGAAAAAGTACCACCGGTTAAAGTGGGCGCTCCGGTATCAGTCTCGCAGGCGGCGATCACATTGCCGGTAACGCCGGATAAACTAACCTATCAACATAAAAAGCAGCTCTGGCAGGCATTGTGCGCACTGAGCTAGATATATCACAGTTAAATATCACTCAGGCGGATGAAGCGCTCGCCAAAGCGGCCCATGCCATTCACTGTGAAGCCCAGTATGCGCCATGGTCGCAGGCAACTTTTGTGGATTGCACCACATCACCGTACGAATGTTGGGTGCTGCTCAATAACAGACAGGTTATTGGGTTTGCCATCCTACTGGTGGTGCTGGACGAAGTCACCCTGATGGATATTGCCATCAGTAAAGAGCTGCGTGGGCAAGGTGCCGGTAAACGTATGCTGGGTTTTGTGATTAACCGCTGTAAACAGCTGAATGCTTCAGCCTGTTTTCTGGAAGTTCGCGAGTCGAATCTGGCCGCCCACACACTTTACTTAACTAACGGTTTTAAATTGCTGGAACGCCGCAAAGGCTATTACCCCACCAAAGAGGGCAGGGAAGACGCGCTCATGATGTCATTACCTTTAAGCGCTGCAAGCCACCACGCCACTCCCGTTTAAAAATCCATACTGGCGAAAATCACCACCGAGGTTTTTGCCGCCGACTGCACGTCATTTGAATCATTTTCCGGATAAAGGGTAACGCCGGTTATCGCTTCCACATACCGCACATCAGCATACCGCACTTTACCGTCGCCTTGTTTGGCATACATGCCCAGGGTAAGCGGGTAGCCCATTAATTTTGTTTCATAAGCAACACTTATCCCACGAGTGTCGATAGCCTCTACGCGCTGGAAAGGTATATCAAAATCGATAACGCCATTGCTGTTATCAGTGAAAAATCCAAACTGCAGGGCGGTATCGTGAGACAGCGGTATACGCAGTCCCAGGGAATAATTGGTGACCTGTTTCAGCTCACGGGTTAAATCGATGTCATCAAGTACCACATCGTCTTTTTCAACATGGCTGTAATAATCAATCTGGCTTGATACTACCCAGCCGCGATGATGGTAAGCGGCGCCAAAAGACAACAGGGAAGGTTGGTCCTGCTCTTTATCCGTGCGAACAAAGTCCGGAAATGTGGTATCCGGTGAACCGTTTATCAGGGTAATAATCGGCGCAACAATCAGGTTATTAGAACGGTAGTTACGGTTGATAGACTCGCTGTGAACATAATGCGCCCCAACACTTAAAGCATCATCCTTGTATAGCACACTCAGAGATGGCTCAATCAGATACTGCTTTTCATTAATACGTCGCCGGGCATCGAATCCGGAAGTAAAAGAACCGGTTGGCGTATACATGGTAATCGCCGCCCCGGAGGTTTGAGATAAAACCTGTTCAATGTATTTTAGTGATAAGGAGAAACCCAGCGCCCACTGGTCATTAAGGCGGTAGGATAAGGCGCCGCCAAACTTATAGGCGGCATTGTCAAAATCGTAGGTCACCGTTTCAATTACACTTTGCCCGGGCGTAGTTGCGGTAGCCGGTAACTCATAATTGGAACTGCTATCATTCCGTTCCTGAGAATAATCAGTAACGGTAAAATAACTGCCGTAACTCCATTTTCCGGAACTGGTGCTGATGCCAAGGAACCCGGGCACAACAGAGAAGGAGGTTCGGGCAAAGTCAGAGCCGTCTGTATAAACGTTTTTAAATTCTGTGTCTTCAAACGCCAGGGTGTTCACTGAAGCTGACTTTGCATTCGCCTGAAAAGACAGCCCGGCAGGATTGTAATGCATCGCTGACTGATCGTCCGCTAATGCCACATAGGCTCCACCATAACCAATGGCCTTACCGCCTACCAGCAGGTTACCGTAATGATACTGGTCTGCCAGTACTGCTGAAGGAAGAGCTAACAAAGCCCCGAATAATCCCACTGACGAATATAACTTCATAAACTACTTCCCCGAAACCGGTTTATCACTTCGCAGGCCAATGACTGCACATTACAACTAGATTATAAAATGACCAAAATGATTACCACATTTTATTTTAAATTTGTCAGTAAGTTAGCATCTTGCCCGTTATAAAGTGCCTGAATATGTCACCCTCACCGACGCTATTCCCCGCAACGGAGCTGGCAAATTTTGCGCGCGGTGTTGCGTGAACGGGTTGTTCATTTGCTGGCACAGCACTAGCTGTCTTTTCAAACCTTTCAGTACCGGATAAAGCGCTAAATCCGGTGCTGACCTCCCGGCTTTACTACCATTAAAAAGTAAAAGTCCGTATAATCCCGCGAAAACGTAAGGCCTGGGTTTTGCCAGCAAGGCAAGGATTACTGTAATCGCGCTCAGGGCCAGCACCCCCGAATAAAAATCAGGTTTAGTGAATGACCCAGCTGTTAGAAGAAATTAAGCGTCGTCGCACGTTTGCGATCATCTCGCACCCGGACGCCGGTAAAACAACTATCACCGAAAAAGTGCTGTTATACGGACAAGCATTGCAAACCGCCGGTACCGTTAAAGGTAAAAAGTCCGGCCAGCATGCTAAATCCGACTGGATGGAAATGGAAAAAGAGCGGGGCATCTCCGTTACCACGTCCGTCATGCAGTTTCCTTATGGTGATAACCTGGTTAACCTGCTCGACACGCCGGGACACGAAGATTTCTCTGAAGATACCTATCGCACCCTGACTGCCGTTGACTCCTGTCTGATGGTAATTGATGCGGCGAAAGGGGTTGAGGATCGCACCCGCAAACTGATGGAAGTGACCCGTTTACGGGATACGCCGATCATCACGTTCATGAACAAGCTGGACCGTGATATTCGCGACCCCATGGAATTGCTGGATGAAGTGGAAACCGAACTTAACATTGCCTGCGCACCGGTGACCTGGCCGATTGGCTGCGGTAAGCAGTTTAAAGGGGTTTACCACATTCACCGGGATGAAACCATTCTTTACAAAACCGGTCAGGGGCACACTATACAGGACGTTCGTATCATCAAGGGGTTAGATAACCCGGAGCTGGATGCCGCAGTAGGCGATGGCCTGGCAGCTGAGTTCCGTGACGAACTTGAGCTGGTCATGGGCGCTTCCAACGAGTTCGATCAGGAGTTGTTCCTGGCGGGTGAAATTACCCCGGTCTTTTTCGGTACCGCACTGGGTAACTTTGGTGTGGACCATATGCTTGATGGCCTCGTGGCATGGGCACCGCAGCCGCAAGGTCGCGAAACCGATAAAGGCAGTGTGGATGCACTGGAACCGAAGTTCAGCGGCTTTGTGTTTAAGATCCAGGCTAATATGGACCCTAAACACCGCGACCGTATTGCGTTTTGCCGTATCGTTTCAGGCAAATACGAAAAAGGCATGAAAATGCGCCATACCCGGATTGGTAAAGATGTGCGTATTTCCGACGCGCTTACCTTTTTAGCGGGCGACCGGGCATTGCTCGAGGAAGCTTACGCCGGTGACATTATCGGCCTGCACAATCACGGCTCTATCCGAATTGGTGACACCTTCTCCTCAGGTGAAGATTACCGCTTTACCGGTATTCCTAACTTTGCGCCGGAACTGTTTAAGCGAATTCGCCTGCGCGATCCACTGAAAATGAAGCAATTGCAGAAAGGCCTTATTCAGCTGTCTGAAGAAGGCGCGGTACAGGTATTCCGCCCACTGGCGAATAACGACCTGATCGTTGGTGCGGTAGGTGTACTGCAGTTCGATGTGGTAGTGGCACGCCTTAAAGCCGAATACAACGTTGATGCTTTGTATGAGCATATTAGTGTGGCCACTGCCCGCTGGGTGTATTCTGACAGCGAGAAGAAGCTTGATGAATTCCGCCGCAAAGCCGAGCAAAACCTGGCGCTGGACGGTGGTGATAACTTAGCTTACATCGCGCCAACCATGGTGAACCGGTCGCTGGCACAGGAACGCTACCCCGATATTTAATTTAGAACGACTCGCGAGCACTAGAGACCACAATGAATATTCACGCACTTCTTATTTCTCGTTTTTCTCAGGCCTTAAGTGACATGGGCATTACCGACGCGCCGGTACCGGTAGCGCGCAGTGGCCGACCTGAGTTTGGTGAATATCAGTTTAATGGTGCCATGGCGCTGGCCAAGCAGCTTAAACAAAAGCCCCGCGATATTGCCAGCACTATTTTAGAGCACGTAAAACTGGATGACGTGGCCAGCAAGCTTGAGATTGCCGGTCCTGGCTTTATTAACATTCATCTGGCTGACAGCTGGCTGGCACAGCAGTGTCAGCAGGCGCTGGAAGATACCCGCTCAGGTATTTCTGTTCAGGATGCACAAACGGTGGTGGTGGACTATTCGTCACCGAACCTGGCCAAAGAGATGCACGTTGGTCACCTGCGGACCACCATCATTGGTGACGCGGTGGTTAAACTGCTGGAGTTTCTTGGCCATAAGGTTATTCGCCAAAACCATATGGGCGACTGGGGCACCCAGTTTGGTATGCTGCTGGCGCACTTAAGCGATAAACTCAGCGCCAATGCCGTAGCCGAAACTGCACTTTCTGATCTAGAAAACTTTTACCGGGAAGCCAAAATCCGTTTCGATGAGGAAGAAGGCTTTGCCGACCGGGCCCGTGAATATGTAGTGAAACTGCAAAGCGGTGACCAGCAGTGCGCCGAGCTATGGCACCTGTTCATAGACGTGTCTATTTCGCACAGTGAAGAAGTGTATGAAAAGCTCAATGTCAGCCTGACCCGCAAGGACATTATGGGCGAGTCCGCCTATAACGAAGATCTGCCACACGTGGTAGCCGAGCTGAAAGAAAAGGGCATTGCGGTGGAAGATCAAGGCGCTCAGGTGGTGTTCCTTGACGAGCTGGCTGATAAAGAAGGCAATCCGGCCGTGTATATCGTGCAAAAATCCGGTGGTGGTTACCTGTATGCGACCACAGATTTGGCGGCAATGCGTTATCGCAGCGGAAAATTGGGCGCAGACCGCACCCTGATCCTGACCGATGCCCGCCAGGCGCTGCACTTTAAACAAACTGAAATTGTCGGCCGTAAAGCCGGCTTTATGCAGCCCGAACAAACTTACGAACACTGCCCGTTTGGTATGATGCTCGGCAGTGACGGCAAGCCGTTTAAAACCCGCAGTGGTGGTACCGTTAAACTGGTAGAGCTGCTGGATGAAGCGGTTGAGCGTGCGCGTAAATTGCTGGCCGAGAGAGATACCGGTTTAACCGCAGACGAACTTAACGACGTGGCCCGCAAAGTGGGTATCGGTGCCGTTAAGTATGCCGATTTGAGTAAAAACCGTACCACCGATTATGTATTCAACTGGGATACCATGCTGAGCTTTGAAGGCAATACTGCGCCTTATCTGCAATATGCTTACACCCGGGTGCAGAGCTTATTCCGCAAGGCTGAGGTGAGCCCTACCGCACTGAATGCCACTATTAGCGTTGAACATGCTCAGGAGCATGCGTTGGCGGTGCAGTTGTTGCAACTGGAAGAACAACTGAATGTTGTCGCCCGTGATGCAACGCCTCATGTGCTGTGTAGCTATTTATATGATTTGGCCAGCCACTTTATGAGCTTTTATGAAGCTTGCCCGGTATTAAAGAGTGATGTGCCTGAAGCCACCCGGAACAGTCGTTTAGCCTTGTCGGCACTGGTTGCCAAAGAGCTGAAACTGGGCCTTGAGCTGCTGGGCATCGAAACACTGGAAAAAATGTAAGGCTTATAAACGCCCACACTCACTTTGTTAATAAGGAAGACATCATGGTTAAAGTACTGGCATTTTCAGGTAGCACTCGTAGCGGCTCTTTAAATCAGGCGTTGGTGGAAAATGCCGCCGAAGCTGCGCGCGAAGCAGGCGCAGAGGTTACGGTAATCAACCTGGCTGACTATGCGATGCCAATTTTTAATCAGGATGAAGAAGACGAGTACGGTATACCTGAACGGGCCCAGGCTTTTAAACAGCTGCTTATCGATCACGATGCCTTTTTAATTGCCAGCCCGGAGTACAACAGCAGTTATCCGGCGGTACTGAAAAATGCCATCGACTGGGCATCGCGCAAAGCCGGTGATGAAGCCATGCTGGCCGCCTACAAAAACAAAGTGGTTGGCTTGATGGCAGCGTCGCCAGGCGCGCTTGGCGGCATGCGTGTACTGGTGGTACTTCGTATGTTGATGCAAAACCTGATGTGTGTGGTAACGCCTGCGCAGGTGTCGGTAGCTAAAGCCGCCGACAAGCTTACCGACGCCGGCAAGCTCACCGACGATACCGCGAAGAAGCAGTTAGCCAACTTAGCCTCGCAGGTGGTCTCCATGGCTGAAAAGCTTAAGGATTAACAGCACTCTGTCTGCGCACTTTGCATACAAAACGACTGTTAAAAGCAGGCCAAATCCGGTACTATCCGTGCCCTTAAAAATGAATCAATTAAAAGGTCATTATGTTTGAAGTAAACCCTGTGCTAAATGCGATTCGGGATATCCGTGAGCGTACTGCAGCGCTTCGGGGGTATCTTTGACTTTGATGTAAAGTCAGAGCGCTTAGAAGAAGTTAACCGCGAACTCGAAAGTCCCGACGTGTGGAATGAGCCCGAGCGAGCTCAGGCCCTCGGCAAAGAAAAAGTCGCCCTTGAGCAGGTGGTAGAAACCATCGTTAACCTGGAGCAGGGCGCCGAAGACGTAGACGGCCTGGTCGAGCTTGCCATAGAAGCCGAGGATGAAGAAACCTTTATCGAGGCACAGGGGGAGTTGGACGGCCTGATTGCGCAACTGGAAACCCTTGAGTTTCGCCGTATGTTTGCCGGCCCCAATGATACCTGCGATTGTTATCTTGATATCCAGTCAGGTTCTGGTGGTACCGAAGCCCAGGACTGGGCCAATATGCTGCTCAGAATGTACCTGCGCTGGGGTGAAGAGCACGGCTTTAAAACTGAACTTATCGAAGTTTCCGATGGTGATGTGGCAGGCATTAAAAGTGCTACCGTGCGCTTTGAAGGTGAATACGCCTTTGGTTGGCTACGTACCGAAACCGGTGTTCATCGTCTGGTCCGTAAGTCGCCTTTTGACTCGGGTAACCGCCGCCACACTTCTTTTGCGTCGGCCTTTGTTTACCCTGAAATTGATGATGATATTGAAATCGATATCAATCCGTC
>JAYZXK010000365.1:0-4204 GCA_036141415.1 Pseudomonadota bacterium | reverse complement strand
CAGGACAATCTCATGATTCAACCAACCAGCAGGCCCGACCAGCAGGTTGACAAGGTAAAACAGTTTAGCTCTCCCCTGGCTGGCTACACTATCCAGTGCCTGTGGCGACGATGGAGTACATCAACGCCGAAGAAGTAATGCACTAATATGCGTAGCGCACTTTTTACCTTTGTGGTTTTATCGGCCTGCTCACAAGCACCAACACAAAGGTAAAAAGTGTTTTTTTAATTTTGTAACCCATCAATTTCAAACGATCAGATTATGTTTAACGTAGCAGTGATAGGCGCCAGCGGCTATACCGGGGCGCAGTTAGTGAGTTTAATCAGCGGACATTCACACATGACTTTGCAGCATGTATTGGTATCTGAGAACAGTCAGGATGCCGGCAAGACAATTGCCCAGCTGCACGGCAACCTCGCGCACCTGACCCAGCACGTACTTGAGCCGTTAGCCCCGCACCGACTTGCCGAACTGGCAGGCTCAATGGATGCGATATTCCTGGCCACTCCTCACGAAGCCAGCCACGACTGGATGGCAGAGTTATCTGCCGGTAAAGCTAAAGTGTTCGACCTGTCTGGTGCATTTCGCCTTAAAGATACCGAAGTGTTTGCTAAACACTATGGTTTTGCGCACACCTCGCAGGAGTGTCTGGCCGAGGCGGTTTATGGGCTTGCCGAATATAATGCCGATGCCATTAAACAGGCCAGTATTGTGGCGGTTCCAGGATGTTATCCCACCGCTTCTTTGCTGGCGTTAAAACCTTTACACGATGCCGGTCTGCTGGACAACAGCGTACGTCCAATCATCAATGCCGTTTCCGGCGTAAGTGGTGCCGGTCGTAAAGCCAGCCTAGGTACCAGTTTCTATGAAGTGAGCCTGCAGGCTTATGGGGTGCTGGGTCATCGTCATACGCCGGAGATCGAACTCCACCTGGGTACGCCCGTGATCTTCACGCCGCACCTGGGTAATTTCAAACGTGGGATCCTGGCCACGGTTACCGTTAAGCTAACAAGTGGTACCAGCCAATCGACACTGGATAATCTGTATAGCGAAGTGTATGGTGACCAGCCTGTTGTGCGTTTGCGCGAAAGTTTCCCTAAAATTGACGATGTTGCGCATACGCCGTATTGCGATCTGCACTGGAAAGTCGACGAGCAATCAGGCTACGCTGTAATTACCAGCGCCATTGATAACGTGATGAAAGGCGCGGCCTCACAGGCCATGCAGTGTGCCAATTTAGCGCTGGGTTTCCCGGCGACCGAGGGATTAATCAATGGCTGACATATCATCGCCGGTGGTTATAAAAGTGGGTGGCGCTCTGCTGGAAAATCCTCAGATTGCCGGCCAGTTATTGGCTGAGATCAAAACACTGCAAAGCCAGCGTCCGGTAATATTAGTCCATGGCGGTGGCCCGCTGGTGGAAACCTTACTGGCCGCCATGCAACTTACCAGTACCAAGATCGACGGTTTACGGGTAACCCCCGATGAACAAATGCCATTTGTTTGTGGCGCACTGGCTGGCAGTGCCAATAAAAGTTTATGCGGCCTGGCTATTGGTGCCGGTATCACACCGGTGGGACTATCTTTGCTGGACGGTGGCATAACCGATTGTAAAGTACTGAATGAAAAGTACGGCGCAGTGGGCGTACCGGCTGCCGGCAAACCAGAGTTGCTTAATCAACTGCTCAGCGCCGGCTTTCTGCCCGTTATAAGCTCGATTGGCAGCAACGCCGAGGGGCGTCTGCTCAATGTCAATGCCGATCAGGCAGCCACTGTAATTGCTGAACTGATGGGCGGCGATCTGTTGCTGCTGTCAAACGTTGACGGCGTACTTGATGGCGACAAACAACTGATACATGAACTCGACCAGCCACGGCTTGATGAAGAAGTGGCTAAGGGCGTGATCAAAGATGGCATGTTGGTTAAAGTGGCAGCAGCAATGCAGGCCGCCACCGAACTGGCTAAGCCGGTAACTATTGCAAACTGGTCAGCGCCGCTGACAGCAATATTGGACAATCAAACCGGAACCCGCGTAATTCCGGCCTCCCAGACATCTGGAGTATAAAATGAAGCAGGATTTATTGACGTTTGCTAACTGGACACCAGAGCAAATGCAGGAGCTATTGTCATTAGCGGTACAAATTAAACAGGCGCCACAAGCTTATTCACAGGCGTTGGCGGGCAAGTCCATTGTTGCCCTGTTTGAAAAACCATCGCTGCGTACGCGCGTCAGCTTCGATATTGGTATTAACCGTTTAGGCGGACACATGGTTTACTTAGACAGTCAGTCCAACAAGCTGGCTGGCCGTGAAGACTCAGTAGACGTGGCCGCTAACCTGGCTTGTTGGGCAGATGCGATTGTTGCCCGGGTATTTTCTCACAGCACGCTGGAAACCTTTGCTGAAGCGGCCAAGGTTCCGGTAATCAATGCGCTGTGCGACAAGTACCATCCTTGTCAGGGCCTGGCCGACTACCTCACCCTGTTCGAAAAATTTGGCAGTTGTGAAGGCCTGACCATGGCTTATGTGGGCGATGGCAACAATGTTACCCATTCGCTGCTTATTGTAGGCGCGCTGCTGGGTTGTCATCAGGTAGTTGTGACTCCTGAAGGCCATGAAGCCAGCCCTGAGATAGTTGCTCAGGCCAAAGCTATCGCCGCCAAGACCGGCGTAAAAATCATTGAGTCAAATGACGTTGCGGCAGCCAAAGGCGCCAACGTGATTTACACCGATACCTGGTTATCAATGGGCGATGACACGCCACTTGAAACCATTAAAGACAAATTCATGCCGTACCAGGTTAACGAAGCCCTAATGGAACTGACCGGCGCAACCCACGTGTTGCATTGTCAGCCTGCTCACCGCGACCTGGAAATTACCGGCAGCCTGATGGACAGCGATGCGTCGTTGTTAATGCAGCAGGCTGAAAACCGGATGCACGGCCAAAACGCAATTTTAACCCATTTACTTGGAGCCTAGTCAGGACACTCATTATGCGCAAAATCAATAAAGTTGTGCTTGCCTATTCAGGCGGTTTAGACACATCAGCCATCATTCCCTGGTTAAAAGAAAACTATGACTGTGAAGTCGTTGCTTTCGCAGCCGATGTTGGTCAGGGTGACGAAGAGCTGGAAGGCTTAAAAGAAAAAGCCATCGCCACCGGTGCCAGCGAATGTTACATCGTTGACCTGAAGGAAGAATTCGTTAAAGAATATATCTTCCCAACCATTACCACCGGCGCGGTTTACGAAGGTGAGTACCTGCTGGGTACGTCTATGGCCCGCCCGGTTATCGCCAAAGCGCAGGTAGAAATTGCCCGTAAAGTCGGCGCCGATGCGCTGTGCCACGGCTGTACCGGCAAAGGTAACGACCAGGTTCGTTTTGAAGGTGCATTCAACGCACTGGCCCCTGATTTAGCCGTTATCGCGCCATGGCGCGAGTGGGATATGGTATCCCGTGAAGATCTGCTGGCGTATCTGGCCGAGCGTAATATCAAAACCACCGCATCAGCCACCAAGATTTACAGCCGTGATGCCAACGCCTGGCACATTTCTCACGAAGGCGGCGAGCTGGAAGATCCATGGTGTGAGCCTAGCAAACAGGTCTGGACCATGACCGTTGATCCGGAAGAAGCGCCGGATCAGGCAGAGCGTATCAACCTGAAGTTTAACGAAGGCGCGCTGACTCACGTAAACGGCAAACAAGTTTCACCGTACGAAGGCCTGGTTGAGCTTAACAAGCTGGCAGCCGCCCACGGTGTTGGCCGTATCGATATCGTTGAAAACCGTCTGGTAGGTATGAAGTCGCGTGGTTGTTACGAAACTCCAGGGGGCACAGTACTGCTCAAAGCGTATAAAGCGCTGGAAACCATGGTACTGGACAAAGCTTCACTGAAATACCGTGAACAACTGGCGCTGGAATTCTCTCACGTAATGTATGACGGCCGTTGGTTTACGCCGCTGAGCGATGCCCTGATTGCTGGCGCAGCGTCTTTTGCCAAGTATGTTACCGGTGAAATTGTGGTTAAGCTTTATAAAGGCCAGGCAACGGTTACTCAACGTCAGTCACCAAACAGCCTTTACTCTGAAGACTTCGCTACCTTTGGCGCCGACGACGTATACGACCAGAAGCACGCTGAAGGCTTTATCCGCCTGTTCAGTTTATCAAGCCGTATTGCGGCCTTGAAAAAGCAGGGAGAGTAATCA
>JAYZXK010000364.1:0-3294 GCA_036141415.1 Pseudomonadota bacterium | reverse complement strand
CCCTTAATTACTGAGCTGCCTCAATAGCCATATGAATTAGTGGAAACGGATTACCCTGCCCATCCAAAGCCGAGCGACCTGTTGGCTTAAACCTCATCTTTTCGTAAAAGCCAATGGCCTGCGGATTCTGTTCGTTAACATCCACTTTGCTGGCACCCAGGTGTTGTATGGCATACAGGGTTAATGCACGCCCTATTCCCTGACCAAAAAAGTCGGGGTGAACAAAGAGCATTTCGATATTCCCTTCAGCCACACCAATAAAACCGGCTACCTCGTTGCCTTGTTTTACCGCACCGAGCACAACAGCATCAAAGTAATGTTCAAGGATCAACGGTTTAAGTTGTGCTATGTGCGGTTCGGGTAAAAAATGGTGAGTAGCCCGCACAGAAGCCTCCCATAACGTAATTAACGCCGGGTAATCCTGCTGGCTAACTTTCACAACATTCATAGAATTTCCTCAGATAACACAGCTAACTGACGCTGATACTTAAAGCCGTGCAGCCTACTGCCTTGATGGGCAAACTCGTCAGGCAAGCATAAAGTAAGCTCAAAACCCTTGTTTACTAAACTTTTTCTGATGCCGGGTTATTAGCCATAACATAAGCATAAAGCTGCGTAAGCTGCCGCTTTCGTGCCTGCCGGATAAGAAACTCAACGCAATGAGAACCCAGGCCTTTACCCGCCGTTAGCTGACTTACCCGATACCCAATCTCGGCATCGCGATTAGGCTGAATTTGTTTGAGGTTTGCTCGGGCAACTATCTCCGTGCCATTCAATAACAGATAAGCATCGGCATCATTAGCGCTTATCAATGAATTAATGTTCTGGCGAACGCCTTGTATCGAATAAAACGCGTCATCTCTGGCGGCTATTACCCTTTCAAAGAACATCCTGTTTTGCTTTTCAAAATGTAAAAGCGCCTCTACATGGGTTTGATTTAATGATTCAAAGTGCATGGCAGCTCTGGAGTCTGATATCCAACTCTGGGCGTAAGGCCCGACGCCTTAATTACCCCTTAAAGTAGATTGTCTGCGTTAAATAAACCGGAACCTTCGAGCGGTTTGACTCAGCAGGCACAAAGTTTTGTTTTGACAGTGCTTTAACCCCGGCGTAATCCCACATGCCTTCCGGGGTAGATTCAACAACTTCCGGGTTAAAGGTATTACCATTTGAGTCAATCAGGAACCGCAATTTAACGTAACCATCTTCGTTTTTACCTATGGCACGTTGAATTGGTAAATTAAACCTGAACCTTTCATTCGTTTGCACCCAATAATCACTGATGTTTTCGTCAGTAACCTCTACCGGCGTTTGGCTCAGGAACATATCTGATGTGGATGAACATCCTAACAAGAGAAGAGAAAATAAAAAAAGTGAGATTGTTTTCATAGATATCCTTATTCATTTAGCCATCACTCGTGAAGCCTTTCACACCAATTACGATAGCATTGCGCTTAGGCTTTCATCAACATTCATTGTTGAAATGCAACAGCGGTACAACCGACAAACGAGCCTACGCGCCTGCCATGCGGTATAGAAAATAACCGAAGGCCGCAAATAACACTCCGCCCACAATAACCATGGCACTCAGCGTTTTTGAACGCAGCATTGACTCAATCAAACCGTACTCGGTTTGCATTTTAAAGAGTGCAAGGTGGTGCTCAGAATTGGTGTTCATAGCTTTATGCTGCTTAGTCATATCACTTACTCCTGTTATTCGTACTTATTTTCCAATATCAGCTTAAGGCAACGATTAAAGACGCCCCACAAAAGCCCAGGCCGGTGAATCTCGCCGCGGTTTGTAACCTGGTGCTAATGAGTCTTTTCACTTGCTGGAGTGAGTTTGAGTCTGCTTTTGCGAGTATTCTCGCCACAACCGCATCAACAGTGCTTAAACCAAACAACGTAAACCCAATGCCACGCAGTAAATCGTGTTGTTGATAGCCAATAGAATAGTCTTTAAAAGCCATCGCCGCGAAAAACAAAAATACGCAACCGCTAAACCAGTCAAAGTGGGTGTTACCCGCCTGGGCCTTAGTAAACAGGCCTGTGAACTGGGCCAGCAAAAAGAATAAGCCAATACCTATTAGGAGCCACCCCATGCCCATCGACTCACTAAATGAGAGTTCCATACATCCCATGATGATAGGAACAATTACCAGTAAATATCGCATCATTTATAAATTCTTTTAATCGGTACCACCGAAGTAAACACCATTGTGCAGGGTATATTTTTAACCTACCTGCCGGTTGCAGGTTCACCCCCGGGCTGTTATTCGCTGTATTCCGTTTTAATTAACAAGGCAATTGCCGTTAACACATGGAAAATCAACCCTAATAAGAACCAGCCCAGCACACTGCGCCCGGTTGTTTTGGCCCACCAGGCACAAAAAAACGCAAATAAGACAACGGCCAGACCATTGCTTTTGATCGCTTCCTGAAGTTTTGAAACCTCGGTATCGGTGTTGGCCTGAGCACTTTCCAGGCTTCGTACTTTAGAATAGAGCCGGTTAACGGTTTGTTCCAGTTCAGAAAAGGATGGCTGCGCGGTTGTTGCGGATGCAAGCGCTGCATACTGCCAACCAAACAATAGAAAAACGACGACGAAGAGCTTCCCTTTCATTATGCTAAATCTCCTTATTCATAACTTTATCATACCGGCCGCATGCGATAACGGCAAAGCGTTTACCTGTAGTTGGCTTTTACATCAAGATTAAACCGGTAGTCTCTGAACTAATAACACTCAATCCACATAAGAGTTTATGAGTTGTCGCTGTTATATTTCACACTGTTGATGTTGCACCAGTCTTTTATTGCTTTATTGAGAGATTGTTCCTCGTAGGCATACCATGCATCCATTTTGTCCAATGAATGTAATAACGCCTTAAATCTTGCGTATGCCCCCTTTCTACTGAATATTTCATAAACGTCATCAAGGTGCTCCGGCAATGTTTCGGCTACAAAACTTATCGCCAATCTTTTACCTAAACCTAAATCACGCTTATTAGGAAGCACCAGATACTTACTGTGTTCAAACAAGTCGTCAGGAACGGGCTCTTCAACAGCATCACCAACGTAGTAAATAGCGCCAGTTTCTGTATCCAGATATGCCTCATGATCGCCATACCCCATAGATGCGAATTCAACTGCCCATTCGATATCAGATAAATTGACGTTCATTTCAAACCTCCAATAACTAGCGCCCATGCAAGGGGCCGTAACACAGGGGCTAAATTCCGAGCTAAGCTACTGAGACTACGTGTAGCTGTGCCCCGCGAAGAAAACGAGTGTTTA
>JAYZXK010000363.1:0-3311 GCA_036141415.1 Pseudomonadota bacterium | reverse complement strand
GCGCACGACAACGGTGTAGACGTATTCCGTATTTTCGATGCAATGAACGACGTTCGTAACCTGGAAACGGCGGTAAAAGCTGCAGTCAACTGTGGTGCTCATGCTCAGGGAACGATTTCGTATACCGTAAGCCCGGTACACAACCTGCAGTTGTGGCTGGACATGGCCAAGCAGCTTGAAGACATGGGTGTACACTCCATCTGCATTAAAGACATGGCTGGCCTGTTAAAGCCTTACGAGTGTGAAACGCTCATAACGCAACTTAAGCAAACGGTAGATGTACCGATTGCCATGCAGTGTCACGCAACCACAGGTTTGAGTACGGCCACTTATCAGAAAGCTATTGATGCCGGCATTGATATCCTCGACACCGCGATTTCGTCGATGAGCATGACCTATGGTCACTCTGCGACCGAAACGATGGTGTCTATTCTGGAAGGCACCGAGCGTGATACCGGATTGTCATTGCCGGATTTAAGCGAAATTGCCGCTTATTTCCGCGAAGTTCGCAAAAAATACGCGAAGTTTGAAGGTAGCCTGAAAGGCGTGGACGCCCGTATTCTGCTTGCTCAGGTACCAGGTGGCATGCTGACAAACATGGAAAATCAGCTGAAAGAGCAGGGCGCAGAAGAAAAGTTCGACGACGTACTGTTAGAAATCCCACGCGTTCGTGAAGATTTAGGCTTTATTCCGCTGGTAACACCAACATCACAAATTGTCGGCACTCAATCAGTACTGAACGTGCTGACCGGTGAGCGCTACAAGAGCATTACCAAAGAAACCGCTGGCGTGTTGAAAGGTGAGTACGGTGCCACAGCGGCGCCAGTAAACGCCGAATTACAACAGCGCGTATTGGATGGCGGTGAAGCCATTACATGTCGCCCGGCGGATCTGATCGACCCTGAACTGGAAAAACTGGAAACAGAACTGGATTCATTGGCATCGGAGAAGTCAATTACCTTGGCGGAGCAAAAAATTGACGACGTACTGACGTATGCATTGTTCCCTCAAATTGGCCTTAAATTCCTGGAAAACCGCGGTAATCCGGATGCCTTTGAGCCGGCTCCTTCTGAACAAACAGCCGCTGCGCCTGCTGCTCCTGTAGCTACTGCGAGTGCAGATGCGCCAAGCAGTTACGACGTTCGTGTCGACGGCAAAGTGTATAGTGTGGAAGTGGCTGCGTCTGGCCAGTTGGGGGCGATTACACCGGTTGCTTCTGCTGCGCCAGCACAAGCCGCTGCGCCAGCACCATCGGCAGGTGGTCAGGCAATCAATGCACCGTTAGCCGGTAACGTGTTTAAAGTACTGGTAGGCCCTGGCGATCAGGTGAGTAATGGCGATGTGGTCATTATTCTGGAAGCCATGAAAATGGAAACCGAAATCCGTAGTGCCTTCGATGGCACTGTGTCTGCCGTCCTGGTAAAAGAAGGTGACGGCGTGACTAATGGCCAGCCGCTAATCGAGTTAGGGTAACGCCATGGAACAGTTAGCAATTTTATGGAATAGCACTGCGCTGGCGCATTTTGAGCCGGGGCAGGTGGTTATGATGGCGGTAGGTGCATTATTGCTTTACCTGGCCATTGTGCGTGGTTTTGAACCTCTGCTGTTATTTCCTATTGGCTTTGGTGCCATTCTGACCAACATCCCACTGGCAGGTTTTACCGACCCGGGCGGATTGTTGTATTACATCTATGAGGTTGGTATTCACTCAGGCGTCTTCCCTCTGCTCATTTTTATGGGCGTAGGGGCAATGACTGACTTTGGTGCGTTGATCGCAAACCCGAAGATGTTATTACTCGGTGCAGCCGCGCAGTTCGGTATTTTTGCCACCTTGTTTGGTGCGATTGCGCTGAATTTCATTCCTGGGTTCGACTTTACCCTTAAAGATGCCTCTGCGATTGCCATTATTGGCGGGGCGGATGGTCCGACAGCTATTTTCCTGGCCTCGCGCCTTTCGCCCGATTTACTGGGGGCAATTGCGGTAGCAGCGTATTCTTACATGGCGCTGGTGCCAATCATTCAGCCGCCAATCATGAAAGCGTTAACGACGCCGGAAGAGCGCAAAATTGAAATGGCGCAATTGCGACATGTCAGTAAGAAAGAGAAAACCCTGTTCCCATTGGGCGTACTGCTGCTGACCATTTTGTTCCTGCCGTCGGCTACGCCTTTGGTGGGCATGTTTTGCTTCGGTAACCTTATGAAAGAATGTGGTGTGGTTGACCGTTTAAGCAAAACCGCGCAAAACGAGCTGATCAACATTGTGACTATCTTCCTGGGCCTGGCGGTTGGTTCCAAACTGTCTGCCGATAAATTCCTGACGGTAGAAACCTTAGGTATTTTAGGACTGGGCGCGGTTGCGTTCGGTATCGGTACGGCGGCTGGGGTATTAATGGCGAAATTGATGAGCCGCTTAACAGGCGGTTCTATTAACCCATTAATTGGCGCTGCCGGTGTATCTGCTGTGCCAATGGCTGCGCGGGTGGTGAATAAAGTCGGTCTGGAAGCAAACCAGCATAACTTCCTGTTGATGCATGCGATGGGCCCGAATGTAGCCGGGGTACTCGGTTCTGCCGTAGCTGCCGGTGTGTTACTGGCGCTGGTAGGCTAGTCGATTAACCGCTGATCACCGCAGCGTTTGCTGCGGGATCAGTGACTGATAAGACAACACCAGTTTCTTGGTTGTTTCATGCTGAGGCCATCGAAAGATGGTCTCTGTTTTTCCACTCTCTATAATCTGACCACCATCCATCACAATCACCCGGTCGGCGATATGTCGAACGATACCCAGGTTGTGAGAAATAAATATAAAAGCCAGCCCCATCTCTTGTTGCAGCTTTAAGATCAGGTTCACGGTTTGAGAGCGTATTGTCGGGTCCAATGCTGCGAATGGCTCATCGGCAATTAATACTTTGGGCTCTGGCAGAATGGCACGGGCCAGGGCGACACGTTGTTGCTGTCCGTCAGACAGCATATGCCGATAAAAGTAGATATGCTCACGCAGTAACCCTACCTTCACCAGGGTATCGGCAATCAGGGCCTTGCGTTCAGCATCTGACAGCCCCGTGTTCAAACGCAGAGGTTCATCGAGTATCTGGCCAACGGTAATGCCAGGGTTCATGGACTCGCTGCTATGTTGAAAGATCATACGAATACCGGTGATATCGGCATTTTTGCGCGCTGCGCGATGTCGAACAGACCAGTACTTCTCTTCCATGAGGTGAATATTACCCTCATCAGGCTCTACCGCGCCGGCCAGCATTTTTGCCAGCAGTGATTTCCCCGAGCGGTTCTGGCCAATGATAGCAATGGTT
>JAYZXK010000362.1:0-6012 GCA_036141415.1 Pseudomonadota bacterium | reverse complement strand
ATTGCTGCTACAGGCCGCAATACAAAACGCAAGCGCAGAGACAAGCGAAAAAGCGATGTACTTCACTAATGTTAAGTTCCCTTCAAATGTTCCAAAGGTAAGTTTACCAACTCATGGCCGACGACAAACGCAAAAAGTTGTAAACAAACTTAACGACGGTGGGAGGATAGTGACGTTTCCTGTCAGTTAAGGCTGCTTAGGGCAAGAAGCGTAAGAAAACAACTAGTGGTTTAAATAAAGGTTAATTGCCCATAGCGGACCTTCTCATCTCTTACTTGAATCTCATCAAATTGGCTGAAACTAAATTGATGTATTTCTTCCGTACTTACTGAGAATTCACAGTAATACTCAAATAAATCATTGGAAACTGGTTCATAATGAGGTGTAAGGTATTGTTATCGATAAATTATGTTGGGAGTTCAAGGACGAGTAAGACTGCATCTTACTGTGAATTCTCTATAGCAAGATGTTATACGTAAATATGAATCAACAATATCGAATTAGACTGAAAACTAAGACAAAATTTAGAATTTTCTTTCTTTTCGCAATATTTATATCTTTCATGTCATTTGCGTTATGGGCTTTAGTGACATCAAGCGTCTTTAAGCAAAAAGATAGTATTATTCATACTAACTTTATGTTGGTCTATCCAGAAGAATGTAAATTAACTGGAGCACCTCGATCGAGTTATACGAAGATATGCAAATTCAATTTAGCTGAAGGTGTATATTTTGAAGCACCTGAAGTTCACCGGTTCAATAAGGAAGGTTATTGCATAGCTCAACTTTTCAAAAATGGAGTGTTTATTAACTTTGTTTAACAGCCACATAAACTATGCGTATAACAAGAAAATTAAGTTACTCATTTCGTTCGCTGGGACGCATACACGCAGGACGGCTTCGCCATTATACCCCACATGCCTGCGCCTCTTATTAAAAGTTATGTTTAAAGAATCATGCAGACCTTAGACGTTGATAAGATTTTAGATAAAGGTCTTCGGGACGAAGCCAGTTTGTCTGAGCAGGAATGGCCTATATTCGCCGTTGCATATCTTGAATCAGTAGCCAACATGGAAGGATGGGACTTCTTCTTCATATACCGAATGGAATGGTACCCTCTGGTAATCCGAACCCTTAAGCTTTCCGGTGATTTTCAGTCTCTCCGGATCCTGGAAAACTATCGAAAACACTACCGGTCCCTTGGAGTTGATTTCACGCCTGATCAAATAGATCGTTTCTTACAAACGGCTTCGGATGCCTATTTTTCTGGATGTGGTGATTGGCGAGAGGAATTTACCCAAGTTGCTGAAATTCGGTGGGCTCTCATAGCGCAGCATTACCGCGGCGTTGGAATTAACCTACAAACATAACAAGGCGCATCAGTTTGTGGCCGTTGGCCACTGGACCGCTTTAACAAATTATTACTCTCAGAGTGAGTTAGATGATCTTAATCAGTGTGTTGCAGCCATCGATTGAACTCACAACCATTCCCAGCCTAAAACTATATCACTCTCCAATAATGGCAACTCCGTTTCTATTGATGAACAAGCAAAAAAAGCCAGCGATTAAGCGCTGGCGAGTGGTGACGTTTTATTATGATTATAGTGTGGGAGTGATTTTGTTTATCCCTGCATTTGCTCCAGCTCTTTGCCTTTGGTTTCGTTAACAAACTTCACTACAAAGATTACCGACAGGAAGGCGAAAATGGCATAAATACCGTAAGCGCCACCCAAGCCGATACCGGCTAGTAGCATCGGGAAGGTAATGGTGATCAGGAAGTTGGAAGTCCATTGCACCAGGCCGCTTACTGCAAGGCCTGAACCACGGATCTGATTAGGGAACATCTCGCCCAGCATTACCCACATTACCGGGCCCCATGACATATTAAAGAAAAACACATACAGGTTTGCTGCCACCAGTGCGGTGGTGCCCCAGTCACCCAGGATAAGTTTACCGTCTGGCCCTTGTGAGGCATTTAAAAAGGCCACAACCATCACGCCAAGGGTAATTGTCATACCGATTGAGCCCCACTTGAGCAGTGGTTTACGGCCGATTTTATCAATCACCAGTAAGGTAAGAATACAGGCGGCGATACTGATAGCCCCGCTTAGTACGTTGATCAGCAGAGCGTCCGACTCAGAAAAGCCAACGGCTTGCCAGAGCACCGCACCGTAGTAAAACACCACGTTAATACCAACAAGTTGCTGAAACGCTGCCAGGCCCAGGCCTACCCAAACAATAGGGCGAACTTTAGTGGTGTTTTTGTCGATTAAGTCTTTAAGCTGAGGACGGTGATCGTCGGCCAGCGATTGTTCAATTTCGTTCAGCTTCTGAGTGGCTGCATCTTCGCCCAGTAAACGGGTGAGTACGCGATGGGCCCGTTCGGTTTTGTTGCTGGATACCAGAAAACGCGGGCTCTCCGGAATAAACCATAGCATCACAAAAAACAGGGTTGCCGGAATAAGCTCAATCCAGAACATCCACCGCCAGGCCTCAAAATTTAACCACAGCGTATTGGTTGAACCTGCTGCTTCACCAGCCAGCATATAGTTACTCAGAAACGCCGCAAACAAGCCGCTGATAATGGCAATCTGTTGAATACTGGTTAGCATACCGCGGTAACGGGCCGGGGACACTTCTGAAATATAAGCTGGCGCCATCACTGAGGCCGCACCTACCGCCAGGCCGCCAAGGACCCGGTAAATAACAAACTCAAAAGACGACGTAGCAATACCAGAGCCCCAGGCGCTGATGATAAACAGTACCGACGAGACAATCAGTAGCGCACGGCGGCCATATTTGTCGGCAAAGCGGCCAGCAAAAAATGCCCCTACCGCACAGCCAAGCAGCATGCTCGATACATTAAACCCGGTACCAGCGCTGGCTGAGTTAAACGCTTGCTGTAAGCCATCTACGGTACCGTTGATTACCCCGCTGTCGAATCCAAACAGAAATCCGCCAATGGTGGCCACAATACTGATAAAAATAACAAAGCCGATATTTTCGCCCGACGGACTGTCCATCGATGCTGGCGTGGCGGTTGATTCAAGCATTACTTCTGCTCCAGGTACGGATCGATGGTAACGATGCTGCCATCCGGGTTATAGGTAAGTTCGGTCATTTTTACGCTGCGTAAATGCGTTTGACCGCCGGATAATGAGCTGTCGTGATAGAACAGGTACCATTTACCCTTGAACTTGGCGATAGAGTGGTGGTTAGTCCAGCCTTCTACCGGCTGCAGGATCACGCCCTGATAGGTAAACGGGCCGTAAGGGTTGTCGCCAGTTGCGTACACAATTTTATGGGTATCGCCGGTAGAGTAAGAGAAGTAATACTTACCCTGATACTTGTGAACCCAGGCTGCTTCAAAGAAACGACGGTCATTATCGCCTTGCAGAATGGGGCTACCGTCTTTATCGAGTAATTCAATTTCTTTGGGCGTTTCGGCGTAAGACAGCATGTCATTCGCCATTTTGGCGATGCGCGGTTTTACTGCCGGTGCATCATCGGCCGGGTAAACATCTTCCGGGTTATAAGTGCCGCCTTCATAGCGTTGTAGCTGACCACCCCAAATACCGCCGAAGTACATGTAATACTCGCCGTCGTCATCTTTAAACACGGCAGGATCCATACTGTAACTGCCGGCAATAGGCTCCGGCTCCGGAGTGAACGGGCCTTCAGGTGTGTCGCTCACGGCTGCGCCAATGTGGAAAACGTCGTTCTTGTCTTTGAGTGGGAAATACAGGTAGTACTTACCGTCTTTTTCGGCAGCATCCGGCGCCCATAGCTGGCGTCCTGCCCATGGAATGTCTTTAACGGATAAGGCAACGCCATGGTCGGTAACCTCACCGCCCACTTCGTCCATGCTCAGAATATGATAATCGCGCATATCGAAGTGATCGCCATTGTCGTTTTGAGGAATGCCAGATTCCACATCATGAGAGGGATAAATATACAGGCGGCCATTAAACACATGGGCAGAAGGATCCGCGGTGTAAATATGTTCTACCAACGGCTCGGCAAGGCCGCTCTTTACCTGTGGTTGTGTTTGAGGCTCAGCTTGAGCCTGAGTGCTCTGGGCTTCAACATTTTGTTGTTGTGGCTGACACGCTGTTAGCACCATGGCTGACAACAACGCAGAAAAGGTCAGTGAATATTTTGGTTGAAACGTCACAATACGCTCCCGGTCAGTGATTAAAATTCAGGGCCAAATAATGCAGCGACTGATGACAATCGGCAATGTTAACGGGCTGTGAAACGATAAAAAGATAAAGCGGTACTGAATAACATAAATTTCACAATGCAAAGTGCTCATACTGCCCTCGATTTTCTGCTATGGCAAAAAATCTTTTTGAAATAACGCTTTGCTAATTAGCGGCTTATTTGGTGACTAGTACGTTCACCCAAAAAACGTTGCTGGAATGTGAAAAATGACAATGTTGCCAGCCACCCGCCAGCGCTACCCTGACCTCTCTACGAAGTAACTAAAGTTAACCTATGGTGATTCAGCATCGTCTGCACAATTTGATTTTTGGCCTGCTGCTGGCTTTATTTGCTACCGGTAGCAATGCAGGTGCAGCGTCAAGCAAGGTGACATCACTGAATGTGGTGACATCACTGAGTAGCAGCGATCCCATGTACAAAGGCCTGATGCGTTTTAAACAGTTAGTCGAAGCAGGCAGTAAAGGCTCGCTTAGCGTTAACTTGTTTATTGGTTCTCAGCTCGGTAACGACGATGACATTCTGGAACAGGCCATGGCCGGTGCTGGCATTGCGGTGCTGGTGGATGGCGGGCGCTTGTCTGTGTATGCCCATGAAATGGGGATCCTCGGTGCTCCGTATCTGGTGAACAACCTGGCTGAACTTAAGCACCTGGTGAGCTCTGATCTGTTTCAACAGTGGAATGGCAACCTGCAGCAAAATGCCGGTTTACGCGTGTTGGCATTTAATTGGTGGCAGGGCGCCAGGCATCTGCTTACCCAGCAACCGGTGACCGAGCCTGAAGATCTAAACGGATTAAGACTACGCACCATCAGTGCGCCGGTTTGGATAAGTACCATCGAAGCCATGGGGGCTACGCCCACGCCATTGAGTTGGTCTGAAGTGTACAGTGCTCTGCAGCAACGCGTTATCGACGCCGGTGAAGCGCAGCTGGCTGCGGTATGGGGCGCAAGGCTCTATGAAGTAATAAGTCATGTTACCAAAACCGGTCATATTCAACTGATCTCCGGCCTGGTGACCAGTGATGACTGGTTTAACCGGCTCACCGCCGCCGAACAGAATGTCATTATCCACGCAGCCACTGCAGCTGGTAAGTATGCCACTTCGCAGGTACTTACGGCTGAAAATGACATCGAGGCAAAGCTAACCGCTGCTGGTGTTTCAATTTCTACCCCGCCGGCTGAGCCATTTATGCAGGCTACGGAGTCAGTCTATCAGGCCCTTGGATACAGCGAGCTGCGCCAGCAGGTTAGCACATTGCTGGATGAGGGGAACGGCCAATGAACCATCTCGATAAGATAGAGCGCATAGTGTGCATTGGCCTGTTATCTGCCATTGTGTTGCTGGTCTTTGCAGCGGCAGTGATGCGTACTGTGGGGCTACCGATTATCT
Source organism: Pseudomonadota bacterium (assembly GCA_036141415.1). Classification (GTDB taxonomy): domain Bacteria; phylum Pseudomonadota; class Gammaproteobacteria; order Enterobacterales; family Alteromonadaceae; genus Alteromonas. The sequence continues at coordinate 400 of JAYZXK010000362.1, read as the reverse complement.
GGTCGGTTGATATTGCCCAGCTGTTGTTTGCCTGGCTGTGTATGCTCGGTGCCAATCAAACCTTAAAACACGCCCAACATGCCACGGTGGATATTGCTACCCAATACCTGCCAGCGCATTGGCAGCAGCGGCTTTCTGGCCTGGCATCATTTATTATGATCGGCGTGCTCGCCGTTATTGTTGTATATGGCATTGCGCTGTTTAACCTTAACCCTCAGCGAACGCTGGGTAGTACGCCTATACCTTACCGCTACGTAGCCCTTGCCCTTCCGGTAGGCGCCGGATTGATGCTGCTAACTCTGCTCGAACAAAGCTGGCTTAAGTGGTTTTCAGTTAAACAGAGGGCGGCGCAATGATGATGCTGCTGTTTTTTTTAGCCTTGTTATTAGCCGGGGTGCCA
>JAYZXK010000361.1:0-14507 GCA_036141415.1 Pseudomonadota bacterium | reverse complement strand
ACCAATATCGAAGCAACACTGGCCATTGCCCGTCAGCTACGGCTGCGTAACCTCGGTGGTATGATCCTTATCGACTTTATCGATATGACCAATAACGACCACAAACGCCGGGTACTCAACAGCCTGGAAGCCGCTACCAGTAAAGACCGCGCTAAAATTAATATACATGGTTTTACCTCGCTGGGGCTGGTGGAAATGACCCGCAAGCGGACCCGCGAAAGCCTTGAGCATATTCTGTGTGGCGATTGTCCGGTTTGCAAAGGACGCGGCACGGTTAAAACCATTGAAACCATTTGCTTTGAGATCATGCGTGAGATAGTCAGGGTAAACCGTGCTTACGATGCTGATATGTTTGTGGTTTACGCGTCGCCCACTGTGGCCGATTATTTGTTGGGAGAGGAATCTCACATGTTGGCCGAACTGGAAGTATTCGTTTCGAAACAAATAAAAGTACAAACAGAAACCTTATACAACCAGGATAAGTATGATGTGGTAATGATGTGAACCGACCCCTTTCCGTTGCCGCTTACATCGTTAAAAAACTCTGGCTGTTCTGCGCCATTGTACTGGTACTGTTTGCTGTTTTACTTAGCGCTCTGCGCTACACCCTGCCTTATCTTGACGAAGAAAAACAACTCATTGAAGACTACCTGAGTGCCCAGTACGGCATTCAACTGACTATCGACAGCCTGTCAGCGGCCTGGCAGGGTACTGGCCCGAGCATAGTGCTCAATGGCGTTGAGTTTCAGCAAAACGATCTGTCGCCGGTAGAGCTCAAACTCGAGCAGGTTTATGTGGAAGTGGACTTCTGGCAATCCCTGCAACAGCGGGAGCTGTCGTCCAAGCGCTTCGATTTGGTTGGCCTGCACGCCCGGGTAGATACCCAGCGCATGGAAAAGGGCAGCGAAGGGGACTTCCCCATTGTGGAAGCGCTACGCAGCCTGTTTCTCGATCAGCTACAAAGTTTCTCGCTGTTACACGGTGAGGTGACGCTGGTCACCCCGGCCGAAGAAGAGATTATTGAATTATCCCAGCTGTACTGGGTTAACCGCGACAGCCGCCACCAGGGTCGGGGCGAGATCCGGGTGCAGGGTATCGCCAATAACTCGGCTGCTTTTGTCCTCGATTTGCACGGAGGTAAATCAGACCTGTCTGGTACCCTTTATGTAAAAGGGGAGTCACTGGATATTTCACCGTGGGTCAGCGCTTTGTTACCTACGCGCTCTCCGGTTGAACGCAGTCGCGGCAATTTTGAGGTCTGGGCGAGCCTGCAGAACAATCAAATCGATGCCGTCCAGGTGGAGTTTGACGACAGTGATATCGCCTGGCGACTGGCCGGGGAGAATAATATTCTGCAATCGCAGATCCTTGGCGGCAGTATCCAGGCATTGCCAGGGGCGGATGGCTGGTCTGTCAGGGTCGACCAGTTAATTTTGCAAGCCGACAACAATACCCTGGTCACCGATTTAGTCGGTCGCCTGAACGACGAAGGGGATTTAACCATCAATACGGTTAAGCCTATCTCGCTGGCCCCTATCATGGCCCTGGCACCGTTGTTTACTGAAGGCAACAGCGGGCAACTGGTAAAACGGCTTAACCCAACGGCCGAGCTGGCAACTTTACAGTTGCAATGGCAGCAAAAAGCCCTGTCGGTGGCGGCGAAGATCTTTGATATGCACTGGAACCAGAGCGGTAAAGTGCCAGGACTCAGTGCCATTGACGGCGAATTTTTCTGGCACCACGACCATGGTGTACTCGAACTGGAAGCCAGTAACTCAGAGCTCAGCATTAATAACCTGTTACCGCAGAACCTGACCCTCGATAAGATCCGCGGGCGCGCCTATCTTTACCCGGAAAGTAAAGGCGACTGGGTGCTGAGCCTGCAAAACATGCAGGTGGAAAGTGAGCTACTAAGCTTTACCCAGGATATCCGCTATCAGTTTGGCAGTGGTGTACTGAGTGCCGCCATGGACATTGAGCGCATGGCGTTAACCGACGTGCCGGGATTCTTTCCGGCTGCTTATATGGGCGAGGGAACGGTTAATTACCTGCAACGGGCCTTCAGCGGCGGTGGTCAGGTACAAAATGCCAGCGTGCTGTGGTTTGGTAATCCGGCACAATTTCCTTTTGCCGACGGGCAGGGCGTGTTTCAGGCCCGGGTAGACGTTGCAGACGCCGGATTTACTTTTGCGCCGGACTGGCCGGCACTGGCAGATCTCAATATGCGGTTGATGTTTGAAAATGAATCATTAACCATGACCAGCCCGGCCAGTCAGTTAATGGACATCCAACTGTCAGACCTGTACGCCCGTATTCCACGCCTTAGTGGCTCTTCAGTGCTGACCATCGACGCGAAAGGGCAAGGTTCGGGTGAGCAGGTAGCCGCACTGATGCGTAATTCGGGATTGAAAGATTCACTGGGTAAAATTCTTAGCCAGGACGTGGTGGTTAGCGGGCCGGTTGCCAGTGAAGTAAGGCTGGAAATCCCCCTGAACGGCAAGAATGTGAAAGCCACAGGCGTAGCCCGGCTTGACGGTAACCAGGTTAAGGTTAACAGCCTGGATCTTAAGTTTGACCGGACCAGCGGTGAAGTGGGCTTTGCTAATGCCAATATTTCGATTAGCGGTTTGACTGCTTCGCTGTTTGGTCAGCCGGTGGCGGTAGAACTGGCCGGAAATCAACTCAGTGATGAGTATTTACTGGATATTGAACTAAGCGGGAACTGGGCTGCACAGCCGCTAATCGAAAAGGTTAATCCGACATTTGCCGACTACCTTAGCGGCGATGCCCAGTGGCGAACTGATGTATCGGTATCGCTGGGCAAGAGTGGCTTTCAGTATAATGCCAGTATGACCAGCGAGCTGGCTGGCGTTGAATCGCGTTTACCTGCGCCGTTTTACAAAGATGCAATGACGGTAAAAGAACTCATGGGGTTGGTGGATGGCGATCAGGATACGTCAGACATAACCCTGAGTGTGGGCAATGATATTAATTTCTCCGGGGTGCTGCCCCATGATACCAAACAATTTGCCGGTGCCCATCTGGCCCTGGGCAACAGCGATATTGTTGGGCTTGGCACTGGGTTTAGTATTTCGGCAGCCATGCCCGAGGTCGATGTAGCCCGCTGGTATCACGTTATTGATTTACTGATTGGCGGGTTGTCGTCAGACAAAGGCCAAACCGCTAAAGTTTCGCAGCAGCCTGGCTACTTCTCTGTGCCCCAGCGGATATTTGTTGAAGCGGAAAACCTGATTGTGGGCGGTCAGACCCTTACCGATGTGACCATTTCGGCACGTCAGCAGAGCAATAACTGGTCGCTGAATGTGCTCTCTTCCCAGGCTAAAGCAGAAGTAAAACTGTTTGATGCGTGGCTGGAGCAGGGGATCGAAATTGACGCTGATTTTATCCGTCTTGCCGAGTGGCAAACCGATGACAGTGAACAGGAAAAGGTGGAATACGATTACCAGCCAGATGCGCTGCCACCCATTCGCTTTCATTGTGATGCCTGTAACCTGCTCGACAGAGACTTCGGCACGGTGGACCTGGAGGTGACCCGCACCGACAACGGCATGTTAATCAACCGCTTTGATGCGACCAATGATTTCGGTGAGTTACGGGCGTCGGGCAGGTGGTTAACGGCTGGCAATAATTTGTCAGTAACGCACTTTGAAGGTGACATTAACAGTCACAATATAGGCGGCATGTTGTCAGAGTTAGGGGTTAACTCCGGTATAAAGGACTCTAAGGCGAGCATTGATTTTGTGCTTGACTGGGATAACTCACCATTTAACTTTGCCATGGAGTCGTTGAACGGTAGCGTGCAAACCGAACTTACCGACGGCTACCTTACTCAGGTGAGCGACAAAGGCTCACGTATATTTACCCTGTTCAGCCTTAATTCTCTGGTCAGAAAACTCAGCCTCGATTTTCGTGATGTGTTTGCCCAGGGCTTTTTCTATGATGACATTAAGGGCAGCCTGGAGATTGTTGACGGGGTGGCAAATACAACCGACACCGTAATCGACGGTGGCGCCGGTGAGATTGAAATTAAAGGTTATACCGATCTGGCCAATAAGACACTGAATTACAACGTTAGCTTCGCGCCCAACGTGACCGGCAATCTGCCTTTCCTGGTGTACTTCATGGTGAATCCGCCAACGGCACTGGCGGCACTGGCACTCGATCAGGTATTGACCTCAGCCAAGGTGATCTCTAATGTGAATTATCACATTACCGGCACCATCGATAACCCGCAACTGGAAGAAGTCGGCCGCGATAGCACCGACATTGAGCTGCCTGCGCAGCGTCAGCCAGCGCAGCCCGAGGGCATCGATAATGAGCCGGTAGAACCCGCAGAGTCAAAGGAGCCTGTAGATGCAGACAGTTAATCTTGCCGCCCTGCAAATGACATCCGGTCCGGATGTTGATGCGAATCTGGATTTTGTTGAAGCCCAACTGGCAGAAGCCGCATTACCCGCCCATACTGTGGTAGTGCTCCCTGAATGTTTTGCCTGCTTTGGTACCCGTGACGGATTTTTACTGACTATTGCCGAGTCGCCCGGTGACGGGGCCATACAAGCCCGACTGGCTAAGATTGCGGCCCGATTTGAGTGCTACCTGATTGCCGGAACGATTCCGGCAACTTGTGACGACGCGCAGAAATTTACCGCTTCCTGCTTTGTTTTTGGTCCGGATGGTAAGACGCTCGACTGCTATCAGAAGATCCATTTATTTGATGCCGCCGTGGCCGATAACACCAAAGCCTATAAAGAATCAAAGTACACGCAGGCGGGCGAGCGGGTCGTAGTGATAGATACTCCGCAGGGGCGAATCGGCGTTGCGGTGTGTTATGATGTGCGCTTTCCCGGCTTGTTTGACGCCATGGGTGATATTGATGTACTGGTGTTACCCGCTGCGTTTACCCAGGTTACCGGTGCTGCGCACTGGCATACGCTATTGCGTGCCAGAGCGATTGAAAAGCAATGTTTCGTAGTGGCCGCTAATCAAACCGGCACCCATGAAAATGGCCGTGAAACCTACGGCCACAGCGTGATATATTCACCCTGGGGAGATTTGCTGGCAGAGCGGGAAACCGCAACGGGCATTGTGCAGCATACCGTGTCTCTGACGGACATCAATAAATACCGACAAGCCATGCCATTGGCTCAACACAATCGTTTCAGGAGTCACTTTGATAAATCAAGTTGAAACTAATTTGCTGGCTGATTCAGGGTTATCCCGACAATCGCTGGATACCGCACTTGCTTCGATTCATTCTCATCAAACCGATTACGCCGACCTGTATTTCCAATCCAGCCAACACGAAAGCTGGGTAATGGAAGACGGCATTATTAAAGAAGGCAGCTTCAACCTGGAACGAGGTGTAGGTGTGCGCGCGGTAAGTGGCGAGAAGACCGGCTTTGCGTACTCTGACGAAATCAGTGTGGAAGCGATTACCAAGGCCTGTACCGCGGCCCGCAGCATTGCGCCTGCTGGTGGCCAGGTCAATGTTGGCACTTTAAGCGATATCACGCCGGCGCCACGGTACGCAGCTGATAACCCTATTCTTGCCATGGCTGAGGCGGAAAAAATTGCCTTGCTAAAAGCCGTAGACGGCTATATCCGCAAACAGGACAGCAGTATTAATCAGGTAGTAGTGTCAATCAGCGGCGTGTATGAAGAGGTGCTGGTGGCTGGCAGCGATGGTACCCTGGCTACGGATATTCGTCCTTTGGTGCGTCTTAACTGCTCAGTGCTGATGGAAAATGGTGACCGCCGTGAACGCGGTAGCGCCGGTGCCGGCGGCCGACACACTTATGCCTTCTTTACCCGTCAGGAAGATGGTCGTCCGTTTTACGAACAAATTGCCGATGATGCATTGCATATGGCCAGAGTGAACATGCAGGCAATCGCCTCACCCGCTGGCCTGATGCCCGTGGTACTTGGCAGTGGCTGGCCGGGTGTCTTACTGCACGAAGCGGTTGGTCATGGCCTTGAAGGTGATTTTAACCGCAAGGGCGCTTCTACCTTTGCCGGCCGAATGGGTCAGCAGGTTGCCGCTAAAGGTGTTACGGTGGTCGATGACGGCACTCTGGATAATCGCCGAGGCTCGTTAACGGTCGATGATGAAGGCACACCAACAGCGCATAACGTGCTGATAGAAGATGGTGTTCTTACCGGCTACATGCAGGACAAAATGAACGCCCGCCTGATGGGTGTTAAACCTACCGGGAATGGTCGCCGTGAGTCCTATGCCCATTTACCTATGCCGCGAATGACTAACACCTACATGCTGGGTGGTGAGTATACGCCAGATGAAATTATCAGCTCGATTGATAAAGGCATTTACGCGCCTAACTTTGCCGGCGGACAGGTGGATATTACTTCCGGTAAGTTTGTGTTCTCCAGTGCCGAGGCCTATTTAATCGAAAACGGTAAAATTACCGCGCCGGTGAAAGGCGCTACGCTAATTGGCAATGGCCCGGAAGTGATGCAAAAGATCTCCATGATCGGCAACGATGTGGCGTTGGATCGTGGCGTTGGGGTATGCGGTAAGGATGGCCAGAGCGTGCCGGTAGGCGTGGGTCAGCCCACCTTGAAAATAGACGAGCTAACCGTCGGCGGGACCAGTTAATCCTGGTCCAGCATATGTTCTTTAAGATATTGAAATAACTCGCGATAAGCTTTTGGTGGCGCATTTTTACTGCGCTCCTTAGCGATAGAGCGGTGGAACTGCCGGAGTTTTTGGCGCTCCAGGCTTGGGTGCTCATCGAGGACCTCCTGGATGGCATCGTCGCCCCGGTCGGCAATCGCATCGCGGGTTTTTTCTAATTGATGGAAGCGTGCATTTTGCGCCTGATGCTGGTGTTGCAACTTGGCCAGGGCTTCTTCAATAGGTGTTAAATCGCGACTGCGCATTAACTTACCAATAAACTGTAACTGGCGGCGAAAGCCATCTTTTTTACGGTTTATTCTGCGGGCCAGTGTTACGGCATCGGCCAGTTCATCATCCATAGGGATGGTTTTAATATGCGCGTCGGATAAATTTACGAGTTGCTCGCCAACCTGCTGACGTAAGGCAGACAGGCGTTTAAGCTCAGATTTACTAACGAATTCATCGTGCTCGGGATAGCTGTCGTCGTTATCCCAATTCGCGTCATCATGCTGACTTGGGTCGTTCATTGGACTCTCGTTTATAACTGATAATGGTGAATTGTAGCCATGAACAACGGACATTTATAGCGAAACTTCTATGCAGATCGAACAACAACTAGCAGAAATTCAATCGAAAGTGGCTGATACGCTTAAGTTAGCGCTGAAAAAAGGCGCTACACAAGCCGAGGCCAGCATGTCGAAGGTTGAGGGAATTTCGGTTTCCTCTCGCTTACGGGAAGTGGAAAATATTGAGTTTACCAACGATGGTGGTCTGGGGATCAGCGTTTATGTAGGTAAGCATAAGGGCAGCGCCTCAACGGCTGACCTTAGCATGGAAGCCCTGGCGCTGGCGGTTGAGAAGGCCGTGGATATTGCTAAGTATACCAGTGAAGATCCTTGTACCGGACTGGCGGATGCTGAGTTAATTGCTACTGAATTTCCCGATTTAGATCTCTATCACCCGGTTCCACTGGATCCTCAGAAAGCTATTAAGACTGCTGTGGCAGCTGAGTCGGCAGCACTGGATTATGATCCCCGGATCACCAATTCCGACGGGGCCAGCTATAACGCCAATATGGGCATGCGGGTGTACGGTAACACCCACGGAATTAACGCCGGGTATACCAGCAGTCGCTACAGCCTGAGCTGTATGGTGATCGCCAGTGACAACGACGATATGCAACGCGACTACGCCTATACGGTGAGCCGGGATGCCAGCAAACTGGACTCAGCCGAAGCGGTAGGACTGGAAGCTGCGCAGTGCACAGTGGCTCGCCTTGGCGCACAGAAAATCAAAACCGCCACCGTACCGGTGTTAATTGATAAACAACTGGCTTCCAGCTTATTTGGTCATTACGTTGGCGCTATCAGCGGCGGTTCGTTATATCGCCGGTCTTCTTTCCTGCTCGACAAGCTCGGCAGTCAGGTATTCCCCGAGTGGCTGAATATTGTTGAACGCCCTCACCTAAAAGGCGGACTGGCCAGCAGTAACTTTGATCACGAAGGTGTGGCCACCAAAGACATGACTATCGTCGATGGCGGTAAATTATCCACCTACCTGTATACCAGCTACTCAGCCCGCAAACTTAACACCGTGACTAATGGTCATGCCGGTGGCATTCATAACTGGATTGTCAGTGATTCCGGTCAGTCAGACGCAGAGCTGCTGAAAACCATGGGCACAGGCTTGTACGTTACTGAAATGATGGGGCAGGGCGTTAACATCGTAACCGGTGATTATTCCCGTGGTGCTGCCGGTTTCTGGGTGGAAAACGGGGTGATTCAATACCCGGTACATGAAGTCACAATTGCCGGTACTTTGCAGGAAATGTTCGCCAATATTGTTGCCATTGGCGCCGAACGTGATGCGCGGGGAAGCGTTAGTACCGGAGCAGTGTTGCTCGAAAAAATGAAAATTGCCGGGGCTTAAAAGTCTGCACCTTATATCGCTCACAGCAAAGCAGGTCAGGCTGTTAAACCAGCCGACCTGCTTTTACAACAGAGTGCTTGTCTTACCTTAGCTGTCTACCGAACCACAGAAGCGATAGCCTTCACCGTGAATGGTGACAATCAATTCTTCTTCGTTTGGCTCAGACTCGAAATGCTTACGAATACGGCGGATGGTAACATCCACTGTACGGTCGTTCGGACGCAGTTCACGGCCGGTCATTTCCATAATCAGCTGTTCACGGGTAAGGATCTTACCTGGGTTGCTCAAAAACAGGTGTAAAGCACGGAACTCACTGCGCGGCAGGCGGAATTCATTACCGCTAGGCGCAATCAGAGAGCGGCTGTCGCCATCCAGAGTCCAGCCGTTAAAGCTAACACGGCTTGGTAAATCATCGTCTTCAGTGCTGCTGGTGGTTCGACTCAGCAGGTTACGTGCGCGGATGGTCAGCTCACGTGGGTTGAAAGGTTTAGTGAGATAATCATCTGCACCAATTTCCAGACCCAGAATGCGATCCACGTCGTTGTCACGGCCGGTTAAGAAAATCAGGCCAATATTTTTACGGTCGCGCACTTCGCGAGCCAGAATCAATCCGTTCTTACCAGGCAGGTTAATGTCCATGATAACCAGATTGATTGTGTGATTTTCAAAAAAATCATGCATTTGTTCGCCGTTTTCCGCTTCGAAAACGTTATACCCTTCGGCTTCAAACAAACTTTTCAATGTGGTTCGGGTGACCACTTCATCTTCTACTATTAATATATTGGGCGTCTGCATGTTCACACTCTATTTACAAAAATTAGTACTCTGTACAAAGTTTATCAGATTTTTATTGTTATCGATCTTTTTATCTTGCAAATTAATTGCCACTTTCGTAAAAATACGCTTGATGGCAGGTTAAGTCCAAGAAAAAATGCGTTAAATAACGGTTTGTGGTTTTTTTACTATTACTGGGAACGTTAGCGTAAATTCAACGCCGTTTCCTTCTTCGCTTGCTAACTTTATATTGCCATTAAGCGCCTGAGTTACCAAGTTAAATACTAAATGCATCCCTAAACCGGAGCCACCCTGGCCACGTTTTGTTGTAACAAAGGGATCAAAAATGCGCTTCTTAATGCTGTTTGGTATACCGCTTCCGTTATCCTTGTAAATTATTTTCAGTTTTTGGTCATCCGTCAACCTAGCTATGACGTCAATTTTGCCGTTTTCAACCGTTTCGAAGCCATGGATAAGTGAATTCATGATTAAATTAATCAAAATCTGATTTAACGGGCCTGCTTTGCACATCACATTCAGGGTTTCAGAACAATCAATATTAATTGTATGTGTTACCTTTTTAAGACGCGGACGCAGCGAGATCAGGGTTTCTTCAATCAACTGCTTCACATTCACTTCCCGGGCTTCTTCGCTGGTTTGATCCACCGCAACTTGCTTAAAGCTCGAAATTAACTGCGCGGCACGGTCGAGATTACGATAAATAATATTGAGGTTTTCCCGGCTCTCATTAATAAAACGATCCATGGCACTGGCTTTAAGTGTTTTATCTTTAAACTGCTGGTCGATAACCGCGAGTCGGTCAAGCATCATGGTCGAGGCGGTTATACCCAGTCCAATGGGGGTATTTACTTCGTGAGCAACGCCCGCCACCATATCGCCAAGTGACGCCATTTTTTCGTTTTCAACAATCTGGCGCTGAAACTGGTGAAGTTTCTCAAGGGTTTGGATGAGTTCTGTATTGGCGCTTTTGAGTGCGGTGGTTCGCTGGTTAACCTCTTCTTCCAGACGGCTGTTAAGGGTTTGAAGTTGCCGCTCAGCTTGTTGTTGTTTGCTAATGTATTCTTCTACCCGCGAGAGTAAAATGTTGATGGAATCCAGCATATGGTCGTACTCACGGACATTGCTGGGAGAGAATCTGAGGGAGTAATCGCGACTGCGCGCAACCTTCTGCAGCATCAGGTTGGTGTCCTGAATCGGATTTGCCAGCATCTGCCCATATTTGAGAGCAACCAACAAGGCGGCAATAATAATCAACATTATTGTGGCCAGTTGTACCATTCGGGTGCTGCTGATGTAGTTGAAAAACGATGCGGACGACATTCGCAGATAAACGTAACCGAGGGTTTGTTCTGCGACATTAATGGGGCGAATAATTTCTATCACCTGATTATCTTCGTCTATGCGGGCAGTAAAGTAGCGCGCCATATCACTAATTTTACTCTCGGCAGCAGAACTGGTTGATTTGGTATACAGCGCAAGCATTTGTGGCTTCTCTCCGTTAACCATTGCACTGTATATATGAGCGTTTAATACGTCCGGAAATGAATTAAGGCCTTGCAGTATATTGGCCAACTGATCGCTGCGGGTCATTTCCTCGTCGATATCGGTGGGGGTGATAGCCATGATAGGACGAACGTTGCTGGCAACCATGTCAGCCAGTGAACGCACGTTCTGTAACAGTTGTTCTTTTACCTCGGTGTGTTGCAGGTAGTTGGTCACCAGGGTTGATAGCAACATAGCGCTACCCGACACGACGATAACAAGCCATATCATGATACTTTTGATCGAAAGTCTGGCGGCCGACAGCGACATGAGAAAGTTAACTAAGCCCACAAAGATTGATAATTTAATAGTGGCCTATAAAGGCCAAAAAATAAAGTATTGCGGGGGGTAAAGGTGTTGTTTTACGTTATTGCAGGGCACTTTTTCAGGGCTGAACCGGCAATTCGCTGTGCACCCACTCTGGTGGCGAAATTTCCAATAAGCGAAAAAGTGCTAACGGTGGCAATGCATACTCGCGGGCTATCTCGGTAAATGCGTCTTGCTGGCGGCTGACTGGTAGATCAGTCAGGTCGGTTAAACACAGACACACCATGTTGCCTTTAGGAATGGCCAGGGAAGGGATCTCAACCCGGGCTACCCGATACAGGGTATGAGGACAAGAGGACTGTCGCTTTGGTGCCTGAATACACTCCTCGGGCACATTCGCCCAGGCACCGGCACTTACTAAACATCCCATTGCCAGTAGAAATGACGCTCTCAGTTGCATTATTCGATACTCTGATAAAGTGCCAGGTACTGTTCTGCTGCGGCTTGCCATGTAAAGCGGGTGTGCATGCCTCGCTGCTGCATGGCCCGAAAAGCCACCGGGCATTCATAGTAAGCCAGCAGCGCACGACGGATACAACTGAGTAATGCCTCGCCGCTGGGCTGATCAAACACAAAACCGGTTGCCGTATCGGGCGCGTACTCCGGATCGAGTACGGTATCTTTGAGGCCGCCGACCGCGCGCACAACAGGCACTGTACCGTAGGCCAGACTGTACATCTGGTTAAGACCGCAAGGCTCAAACTGAGAAGGCATCAAAAAGAAATCCGCGCCAGCTTCAATCAGGTGGGCATGTTCGGTACTAAAACCATTAATAAAGGAGAATTGCTGGGGATGTTGCTCGGCAAACTCGCCAAGATCCTGGCAAACCCTGGGATCGCCGGTACCAATAATCACTAGTTGCAGCTTATGACGAATAAGGCGGTCGAGGATGGGAATCAGATACCCAAAGCCTTTCTGTTCGGTAAGCCGACATACCATGCCAAACACCGGCACGTCAGGTTCTGTCGGTAAGCCGGATTTACGTTGCAGGGCCTGCTTACATTCAGCCTTGCCAGTAACATCATCCGCATTGAAATGGGCCGGAATATAGGGGTCAGTCATCGGATCCCACTGGCTGTAATCACAGCCATTTAAAATACCGGATAAATCGTGGCTACGCTGCATAAGCCGGTCGTGCAGGCCATGACTTCCCAGATCGGTAAGTAATTCAGAGGCGTAGTTAGGACTTACAGTTGTAATTTTATCAGCGCATTCAATGGCGGATTGCAAAAAGTTGATGTAGCCGCCATGGACCTGCTCAAAGATAGCCGGATGGTGGCGCAGGTACGGAATTTCTTCTATCCGGTGCACCCCCTGAAACGCGGCATTGTGAATGGTAAATACCGAACGTGTGTTGCTGAAATAGCCGCTGCGATCGCTACGCATCAAAAAGGGCAACATGGCGGTATGCCAGTCGTGGCAATGGATGATATCCGGCGTCATGCCCAGCGCCTGAATAGCACTTAATACCGCACCACAAAAGAAACTGAACCGCTCGCCATTATCGTTATAGGCCTCATAAGAACTGTTATACAGACCTTCCCGGTCGAAGTATTCCGGGTAGTCAATAAAGTAAACGTCGATACCGTGCCAGTTAAGCTGACGAACGGCGTAATGGTAAACTTTACTCTCGGCAAACAAGGTTTGACTACTACAGGCTTCAGACAGTGAGAATTGCTCGGCGATCGCCCGGTAATAGGGCATGAATACGCTAACAGTATGCTCGGGCGATTTCAGTGCCAGAGGCAGCGCTTTGCCCACATCGGCCAGGCCACCGGTTTTGACCAGCTCTTCAACTTCAGAAATCGCAAAAACAATGTTCACACTACTCTCCAGCGTTTAATTTAATGCTTTACACAAATTATCACACAAGACCGGGTTTTAAACGCTAACTTTGTGCAAAATACACAGAAAAGCGATTGTCCTGGGTGAGCACAGAAGGGCTTGAAAACTGTTCCGAGAGCAATTCTGCATAAGGTAAAAAGCGGTTGGCGACCAGATAGAGTTTCCCTTTCGGCTGCAGATGTTGACGGGTAGCCTGAATAAATTCACGGCTGATGCGGTAATCGGTTTTCACCCCGGTATGAAACGGCGGGTTAGTCACAACCGTGTGGTACTTAGCGCTAACACCTTGCAGTGTGTCGGTGGCGATAATGACGCCTTGCTGATTATTCTCATGCAACGTATGGGCGCTGCACCACAGTGCCAGCGCACTGACATCCAACAACTCTACACTGGCTTTACTGCCAGCAGATAGCAGGTAGCTGGCAATAACTCCTGCACCACAAGCAAAGTCGAGAATCTTGCCGGACAGCGACGAGGGCAGCTTATCCAGCAACATGGCCGTGCCTGCATCCAGCTCGCGATGACTGAATACGCCGGGTAAGGAACACACGGTCCACCTAATACCGTTACGGCTGTAGGTGTCGCGGCTCATATATTCATTAAGCGTAAACGGAGCAGGCGCCTGGTTGAGATGGCAGGTTAACCAGCTGCAATGACGGGCAGAGTCAATTTTGTCTACATCACCATACGACTGAATGGCTTTACCGGCACTTTTAATGCCGCCACGGTTTTCGCCAATCACGTGTACCCGGTTACCTTGGCCAACCAGCGCTGCCGCCATGGCCATCAGCATCGCCAGATGGGCTTTGGCTTTTGGCATAAAAATCAGCACATCGGTGATGCCTTCCATATCACCAACTGCGGGAGCAAAGGTATGTGTGTGATTGCCAGAACTGGCGGTGAGGGCAAAGTGAGCGTTATTGCTAATCAGGTCGCGACTGTCAAAACGGGCCGCTTCAGTGCGCCGCGTACAGTGTTGAAATACATCGTAATACTGATGCAAAACGGTGAGTTTTACCTCATTTAAAGCACTAAATAGCGCTGCATCGTCGGGATTAATAACCAGCCAGTTGCCCTGCTCAAACTGCTCATCGTTACGCAGTATTAATTGGCTTTGCACAGACAGGCTCATGCTGTGCGCTCGTAAATCAGATCCCAAACGCCGTGGCCGAGTTTCTGGCCGCGTACCTCAAACTTAGTGGTTGGGCGGTAATCAGGACGTGGTACATAATCACCTTCGGCAGCGGTGTTAGTGTAACCGGCTGCTGCGTTCATAACCTCGGCCATGTGCTCGGCGTAAGGCTCCCAGTCTGTGGCCATGTGGAACGTGCCGCCAACAGCCAGCTTGGTGCGAGCCAATTCGGCAAACTCGGGTTGCACAATGCGACGTTTGTGGTGGCGCTTTTTATGCCAG
>JAYZXK010000360.1:0-6185 GCA_036141415.1 Pseudomonadota bacterium | reverse complement strand
GGTCAGAGTACATTAATGAATGGCATTAATGTACTCTGACCCCTTTTTTGTTATTTAAGAAGAATACACAGAATCCTTCTTTTTGTCATTACCCGTTTATTTTGGCATGCAGGGCCTGAACAGACGTTACCTTACCGCGATCGTCAGCGGATTTTGCCTGAACAGTGGCAAAAGCTGCATTCATGGTCGTGGTGTAGGTCACTTTGTTGAGCAACGCTTCACGGCGAATATACACCGAGTCGGTAATCGCCTGACGTCCTTCCGTTGTGTTTACAATGTAAGAATATTCGCCATTCTTAATTGCATCCACAATGTTCGGACGACCTTCAGAAAGCTTATTAACCACCGAGACTTCAATACCCTGCGCACGCAGAGATTCTGCAGTACCGCTGGTACACTCAATGGTAAAGCCTTTCGCGATTAACGCTTTGGAGAGCTCTGCCAGTTTAGGCTTATCGGTTTGACGCACGGATAACAACGCTTTACCTGAAGCAGGCAGCGGTGCACCAGCACCAAGGTTTGCCTTAGCATAGGCTTCCTCAAAGGTATCACCTACGCCCATTACCTCACCGGTTGAGCGCATTTCAGGGCCTAACAGCGGATCCACACCCTGGAACTTAGCAAATGGCAGTACCACTTCTTTCACCGAGTAGAACGGTGGAATAACTTCTTCAGTAAAGCCTTGTTCTTTGAGAGATTTACCCGCCATTACCCGCGCTGCAATCTTGGCCAGAGGTACACCTGTGGCTTTCGATACAAACGGAATGGTACGCGCGGCACGAGGGTTTACCTCAATCAGATAGACTTCGCCATCTTTAATCGCAAACTGCGTATTCATCAGGCCAACTACGCCAAGCTCAAGAGCCATTGCCTTAACCTGCTCGCGCATTACGTCCTGAATGTCTTTTGGCAGTGAGTGCGGAGGCAGTGAACAGGCAGAGTCACCAGAGTGAACACCGGCTTGTTCGATGTGCTCCATGATACCGCCAATCACTACGTCGGTACCGTCGCATACTGCATCGATATCAACTTCGATAGCGTCGTCCAGGAAGCGGTCCAGCAATACCGGTGAGTCGTTAGACACTTTCACCGCTTCGTTCAGGTACCGTTTCAGGTCTTTTAAGTCGTAGACGATTTCCATCGCACGACCACCTAATACGTAAGAAGGGCGAACCACTAGCGGGAAGCCAATTTCCTTGCCTTTCTCAAGCGCCTGTTCCATGTTGCTAACGGTGGCGTTAGCAGGCTGCTTCAGGGCCAGTTTGTTAACCATTTGCTGGAAACGCTCACGGTCTTCAGCGCGATCAATAGCTTCTGGTGAAGTACCGATAATAGGTACACCGTTAGCTTCCAGGGCACGGGCCAGTTTAAGCGGGGTCTGACCGCCGTACTGCACGATAACGCCTTTAGGCTGTTCAACGGCAACGATTTCCAGTACATCTTCCAGCGTTACCGGTTCGAAGTAGAGGCGATCTGAGGTGTCGTAGTCGGTAGACACGGTTTCCGGGTTACAGTTAACCATAATGGTTTCATAACCGTCTTCACGCATCGACAGCGCCGCGTGTACGCAGCAGTAATCGAATTCGATACCCTGACCGATACGGTTTGGACCACCGCCCAATACCATGATCTTTTCTTTGTCAGAAGGCGCAGCTTCACACTCTTCATCATAAGTTGAATACATGTAGGCTGTGCTGGTAGCAAACTCAGCGGCACAGGTATCAACGCGCTTGTACACCGGCTTAATGCCCATGCCTAAACGCAGGTCGCGGACGTCGCTTTCGGCTACTGCCGTAAGGTCTGCCAGACGGGCATCAGAGAAACCTTTGCGCTTGAGGGTGGTCATCAGATTGTCATCGATATTGGCCACACCCAGCTCAGCCACTTTTTGTTCAAGCAGCACCAGTTCTTCTAACTGCACCAGGAACCAGCGGTCAATGTTAGTCAGTTTAAAGACTTCTTCTACACTCATGCCGGAACGGAAAGCATCGCCGATGTACCAGATACGCTCTGCACCCGGTTGACGCAGTTCGTAAACCAGCTTGTTCTGTGCTTCCGGATCGTCAAGGTCAAGCATTGGGTCAAGACCCGTCGCGCCCACTTCCAGGCCGCGCAGGGCTTTTTGCAGTGATTCCTGCTGGTTACGACCAATCGCCATCACTTCACCAACTGACTTCATCTGAGTAGTCAGACGGTCATTAGAACCCGCAAACTTCTCAAAGTTAAAGCGTGGGATCTTAGTGACTACGTAGTCGATGGCCGGCTCAAACGATGCAGGCGTTAAACCGCCGGTAATATCGTTTGCCAGTTCGTCCAGGGTGTAACCTACAGCCAGCTTAGCTGCTACCTTAGCAATCGGGAAACCGGTTGCTTTAGAGGCCAGCGCTGATGAGCGTGATACCCGTGGATTCATCTCAATGATTACCAGACGGCCGGTTTTCGGATCGACGCCAAACTGTACGTTTGAGCCACCGGTTTCCACGCCGATTTCACGCAGTACAGCCATGGCTGCATTACGCATAATCTGGAATTCTTTGTCGGTCAGGGTTTGCGCAGGTGCTACGGTAATCGAGTCACCGGTGTGCACGCCCATCGGGTCGAAGTTTTCAATGGTACAAACGATGATACAGTTGTCGGCTTTATCGCGGACCACTTCCATCTCGTACTCTTTCCAGCCAATCAGTGATTCATCAATCAACAATTCGTTGGTCGGTGATAAATCCAGACCGCGGGTACAGATTTCATTAAACTCATCGATGTTATACGCGATACCACCGCCGGAACCACCCATAGTAAATGATGGACGGATGATACATGGGAAGCCGATACGGCTTAACACATCGTGAGCCTGTTCCATCGAGTGGGCGATTTCTGCACGCGGGCACTCTAAGCCAATAGACTTCATGGCTTTATCGAAACGTTCGCGGTCTTCCGCTTTGTCGATAGCATCAGCCGTGGCGCCAATCAGCTCTACATTAAATTCGTCCAGTACGCCTTCGCGGTTCAGATCCAGCGCACAGTTCAGAGCGGTCTGACCACCCATGGTAGGCAGGATTGCATCAGGACGTTCTTTCTCGATAATCTTGCGCACCACTTCCCAGTGAATCGGCTCAATGTACGTGGCATCGGCCATTTCAGGGTCGGTCATGATGGTGGCAGGGTTAGAGTTAACCAGAATTACGCGGTAGCCTTCTTCACGAAGGGCTTTACACGCCTGGGCACCTGAATAGTCAAATTCACCGGCCTGACCGATAACGATAGGCCCGGCGCCGAGGATTAGGATACTTTTTAGGTCGGTACGTTTTGGCATTGGGGCAAGTTCCTACTGCTTTGACTGTTCGATTAAGTCGATAAAGTGATCAAATAATGCAGCTGCATCGTGCGGACCAGGGCTCGCTTCAGGGTGACCCTGGAAGCTGAACGCCGGTTTGTCGATACGATGAATACCCTGCAGGGATTTATCAAACAACGACACGTGCGTCACTTTAAGATTGTCTGGCAGATTTGCTTCATCAACCGCAAAACCGTGGTTCTGACTGGTGATCATCACCACGTCACGTTCCAGGTCTTTTACCGGGTGGTTGGCACCATGGTGACCAAACTTCATTTTGACCGTCTTAGCACCGCTGGCCAGGGCCAGTAACTGATGGCCTAAACAAATACCGAATACCGGTAAACCGGTGTCGACGATAGTTTTAATCGCTTCAATAGCGTAGTCACATGGCTCAGGGTCGCCCGGGCCGTTTGACAGGAACACACCGTCCGGATTCATCGCCAGGACGTCTTCGGCTGAGGTTTGTGCCGGCACCAGCGTTAACTTACAGCCGCGGTCAACCAACATACGCAGGATGTTGTGTTTAGCACCGTAGTCGTAGGCCACAACATGGTATTTAAAATCCGCACCGTCTTTATAGCCGCCTTCAAGCTCCCATACACCGCTGGTCCATTCGGTGATTTCTGTGGTCGAAACCACTTTAGCTAAATCCATTCCTTTGAGGCCGGGGAACGCTTTGGCGTTTTCCAGCGCCGCCGCTTCATCCAGCGCGTCGGTGCAGATGATGCAACCGTTTTGCGCGCCTTTGTCGCGCAGAATGCGCGTTAAGCGACGAGTGTCGATATCTGCAATGCCCACTACATTGTTGGCTTTGAGATAATCAGACAGCGTTTGTTCATTTCGAAAATTGCTGGCAACGAGAGGGAGATCTCTTATAACCAGACCTTTTGACCAGATTTTGTTTGATTCAACATCTTCCTGGTTGGTACCGGTATTGCCGATATGGGGATAAGTAAGAGTAACAATTTGTTCAGCGTAAGAAGGGTCGGTCAGAATTTCCTGGTAGCCCGTCATTGATGTATTAAATACTACTTCACCAACTGACATACCTTGAGCACCAATAGCAGTACCCTTAAACACAGAACCATCTTCTAAGACCAGAAGGGCGGAATTAGCCAAGTCAACCTCCAAATTAAGGATAACCGAGAGTTTTAAATAACACTCACAAAAAACGGGAGGTAATATTCAATTTACATCCCGTTTACTAGAATTTGCAGCTAATGAATATGTGCTCAAACTGCCGCTAAAGCTAATGCAGCAGCGGTTTCAACACTAATTTTTGGCAAATTCCGTGGATTATAGCTTAAGAGACTTTAAAGGTCTATTCCGATCTGGAAAAATTATTAAAATAACCCGTTAAGCTATAAATTCACGCAAACATGCCAAAAAAGCAATTCATTGGGCCATTTTCTGCCGTTTCTATTTATTATTGATTTAAAGACAATACGTCATTCATGCCGTACTGGCCGGCATCCTGCTGCGACAGCCACATGGCAGCCTGCACCGCACCACGGGCAAAAGTTAGGCGACTGGAAGCCTTATGGGTAATCTCCAGGCGTTCACCAATATCCGCGAACAAAGCAGTATGCTCACCCACTACGTCACCGGCGCGAACAGTGGCAAAGCCAATAGTGTTGTGGTCTCGCGGCGGTGTTTTGCCCTCGCGGCCATAAACAGCGCAGGTTGAGAGGTCGCGACCCAGCTCGTCAGCAATAGCTTCACCAATCGCCATGGCGGTACCCGACGGCGCATCCTGTTTAAAGCGGTGGTGCGCCTCTAAAATCTCGATATCCGCAGTTGCGCCCAATGCACGGGCAGCCTGTTTTACCAGGGATAACATTAAATTCACCCCAACACTGTAATTTGCGGCAAATACCACCGGAATTTTGGTTGCTGCATCAGCCAGTAAATCCAGCTGTGCGGCTGACAAACCGGTAGTGCCAATGACCACAGGCTTGTTATTGGTCACACACCATTTAAGGTTACTATCGAACGCGGCAGGCAGAGTAAAGTCGATCATCACATCGACGTCTGCCGGGTCAATGGAAGACAAAGCACTACATGCAGTTTCCAGCTTTCCTATGCCCGCCAGTTCACCTACGTCCATACCGACCCACGGAGAGTCATCACGAACCGATGCAACACTTAATGAGGCGGTATCATGTTCATTGAGCGCTTCAATCAATACCCGTCCCATCCGACCATTGGCGCCAAAAAGACCTACTTTCATCGAAAACCTGCTTGCTTATTTAAGGTGCCCTTGGTTGACTGTAGGGACAGTTTTCCGGGCAATGTGACTGTTGATGGCGAATTGTGCCTGATAGCCGTGCAGATGAAAACCCACAAATGGTTGAACTTTGATACCTGTCCGGGTTCAATGAGAACCCATTGCGCCGCATAAAATTAATCACGCTTAACACCAAAAGGTTTGTTACAGGACTTATAGAAATGGAAAAACGTCTTATCTGGGATATTCCGACCCGCCTCTTCCACTGGCTGCTGGTAGCCTGCATCGTGGCACAATACTTAACTGCTGAGGTATTCGACGCCATTGACTGGCATTTTAAAATTGGCTATTTCACGCTGGGCCTGATTTTGTTCCGCTTACTGTGGGGATTTGTAGGCACCACCTACGCCCGTTTCAGCCAGTTTTTAGCCGGCCCCGGCAAAGTGCTTTCCTATGCGAAAACCGTAACTAACCCAAACTCGCCAGAACATGCCGGGCACAACCCTATGGGCGGCTGGATGGTCATCGCCCTGCTGTTGTTAGTGGCGCTACAAGGCATCAGCGGTTTATTTATCGGCGACGACATTATCAATAACGGCCCTTACTATGATGCAGTGTCCGACG
>JAYZXK010000359.1:0-2575 GCA_036141415.1 Pseudomonadota bacterium | reverse complement strand
CAATCACTTTGCCTTCCAGGCAGGCAGCTGGTACTGGCACTTTGTTGACGTAGTGTGGGTAATGCTGTTTGTGTTTGTTTACGTGTTGTAAGGCTAATAAGGACTCGGATTGGGCGTGATCAGCCCGGTGGCCATGGCTATCAGGATGATCACCACAATCAGGGCCGACGTCATAACCCGCCGGCCAATATATTTACTCATCGGGGCTTTATCTGAGTTGTTACCCAGCATCACTTTCATCGCTAAAAACAGGTTAATGATCATAAAAATCAGTAAACCAACAATAATCACTTTGATGACCATGAGTAAAACTCCTCAATACTCCGTGGCGAATGGTTCCGGCCCCAATAAATGGCCGGTACTGGCAAGCTGCTTAACGCTGATGGCGGTTGTAGTTATGGTGTTTTTGGGTGTCTGGCAGCTTGATCGCATGGAGCAAAAACAACAGCGTCTCGACAGCATAGCGCAAAAATACACCGCTGCGCCAATGCATCCCTTCGACGTTGCCGAGCAATGGCAGGATGTGCGTGATGTACCGGTTAAGTTTCGTGGTGAGTTACAGGCAACACAGCTTATTTTCCTGGATAACCAGATCACCAATGGTGCCAGCGGTTATGACGTGCTGGTGCCGGTAATTACCCGCGGCCGGCCGGTACTGGTTAACCTTGGCTGGGTAGCAGCCACTGCTTCCCGGGCTGAGTTACCAACAGTTGAGCTGCCCACCGGGCAGGTGGTAATCGAAGGCGTGATAACCCAACCCGGGCTTAATCCGCTAATCAAGGAAACTCAGCAACAGTTCAATGATTTTCCGCTGCGGGTGCAGCAAATAGATATTCCTCTGTTTAATCAGCAATGGGCATCGCGACTGCCAGACATGGTAGTTGAGCGGTTGTCGTCGCAACCTCAGATGAGCCGGTTTGTCACTCACTGGCAACCGGTTGTGATGTCACCGCAAAAGCACCTCGGCTATGCCATTCAGTGGTTTGGCCTGGCCATTGCTGCCGTAGTTATTTTCATTATCGTGCTCATCAGGAGATCCAAATAATATGGCGACCGCAATTAATCCTCAGGCTAAACCCAAACGTTCGCTGCTGATTTTAATGGCGGCATTTATTATTCCGGTGGTGCTGGCCAAGCTGGCACTCGACTTTAACTGGTTTGAGCAAGGTGCAACCAATAAGGGTGAACTGCTGCAACCGGTAGAAAACCTGCAGCCATTACTTAGCGAGCAGTCGCCGAAGTGGCGGGTTATGTATATCGTTCCGGCGCAGTGCGGTAACGAATGTGAAAATGCGATTTACGCCATCCAGCAAGTCTGGCTGGCACTGGGTAAAGAGTCTGACCGGGCCCAGCCGGCGGTATTTTTAACCGCAACCAGCGACAGCAAAGCCATGAATATCCTGCATGATTACGAACATATCAATGCGGTTACGCTCAATCAGTCGCAAATGCAGCAGCTGGAAGCCAGCCAGATTAATGAACATATTTTTCTGGTCGATACCCAGGGCAATGCGATGTTGCGCTACCCCCTTTATCAGCTTCGTCAGGATGCAGTAATGGGCAGCCGCGACGTGCTGTCTGATTTGCGTAAATTACTTAAACTGTCACGTATTGGTTGAGGCGACACTATGCGGAAGTTGGTTGGTTTTAGTATTCTCCTGGCCGTTGTGGTGATTGTGCTGGGCGCCTACACCCGTTTAACCGATGCCGGCCTGGGTTGTCCGGACTGGCCGGGCTGCTACGGGCATCTTACGGTGCCGGAATCTGACATGCATATTGAAGCGGCTAATGCTGCTTATCCTGAGCGGCCGGTAGAAACCCACAAAGCCTGGAACGAGATGATCCACCGCTATTTTGCCGGCACCCTGGGCCTGTGTATTTTAGCTATCGCCGTTTGGGCGGTGAGTAAGCGTTCGGCTGAGGTGCCCATAAAACTGCCGCTCATTTTGCTGGCGCTGGTGTCTTTTCAGGCCCTGCTCGGTATGTGGACAGTCACGCTTAATCTGCTTCCGGTGGTGGTGATGGGTCACCTGTTGGGTGGTTTTAGTGTGCTGACCTGTCTGTTCTTACTGTATTTACGCTTATCCCGCTACCGGATTGGTTTTGTGGATATGCGGATTAAACGCTATGCCACGTTTGCCGCACTGGGCATCGTGGTGCTGGTTGGTCAAATCGCCCTGGGCGGCTGGACCTCAGCTAATTATGCTGCGCTGGCTTGTACTGAATTTCCGGTTTGCGAAGGTGACTGGCTAAACCGCATTGATATGGCTGGCGCGTACAGTGTGCCCGAGGCCGAAAATTACGAGTACGGCGCTCATGATTACGCCGAACGCATGACTATGCATATCGCTCATCGTTTGGGCGCGGTGATTACTTTTCTGTATCTGGGGTGGCTGGCTATCAGTCTGTATCGTCGCTCCGCTTCTCAGCATCTGCGCAACGCGTCGGTGGTATTAGGTCTGGTCTTGTTGGCTCAGGTTGGTCTGGGCATTAGCAATGTGGTGTTCAGCTTACCCCTGCAGGTTGCCGTTTTACACAATGCCGTAGCGGCATGTTTATTACTGGTGCTCGTTCT
>JAYZXK010000358.1:0-4729 GCA_036141415.1 Pseudomonadota bacterium | reverse complement strand
TGTGTCGGGCGTTACCATGTCTTTTCAGTTCGGCACTAACTGGCCTGGTTTTATGGAAAAAGCCGGTAATATCGCCGGTCCGTTGCTGGGTTATGAAGTGCTTACCGCATTTTTCCTGGAAGCTACTTTTCTGGGTATCATGCTGTTTGGTATGCGTCGGGTGCCTAACTGGTTACACACGCTGGCAACCTTTGTAGTGGCCGCAGGTACCACGTTATCAGCGTTCTGGATCCTGTCACTCAACAGCTGGTTACATACCCCGCAGGGGCACGAAGTGATAGATGGCGTAATCTACGCTAAAGACTGGTCGGCCATTATCTTTAATCCTTCTTTCCCTTATCGGTTCAGCCATATGTTGCTGGCTTCAGGGTTAACTGCCAGCTTTATAATTGCGGGATTATCGGCCTATCGTCTGCTCATTGGTGATAACAAGATTGCCCCGAAGCTGGCCCTTAAAACGGCTACGTATACCGCGGCGGTGCTAATTCCGTTACAAATTCTGGCTGGCGACATGCACGGCTTGAATACCCTTGAGCATCAGCCACAAAAAGTAGCTGCCATGGAAGGAGTCTGGGAAACCGAGCAAGGCGCGCCGTTGCTGTTATTTGCTATTCCGGACGAACAGGAGCGAACCAATCATGCCGAGCTTGCCATTCCGAATCTGGCCAGTTTCATTCTCACCCATGATCTGGATGGTGAAATTAAAGGTTTAAATGAATTTCGCGGCGAGCATCCGCCTGTAGCGCCGGTGTTTTACTCCTTCAGGGTGATGGTTGGTATGGGCGTACTCATGCTGTTTGCCGCCTGGGCAGGCGCCTATTATCTGTTCCGCCGGGGCGAATTACCCGACTGGTTAGGCAAGCTGTTTATCGCTATGAGCTTTAGTGGCTGGGTGGCAACCCTGGCCGGCTGGTATGTCACCGAAGTCGGCCGCCAGCCCTACCTCGTCAGCGGCGTTTTGCGTACCGCTGATGCTGTTACCGGTTTACCACCACAGAATATCGGCTTGTCATTCACCCTTTACGCGGTGATCTATGCTGTGCTCATGGTGGCTTATATCCGCACATTAACCCTGATGTGTCGCAAGTCGGTGGGGATAGAGGAAATTAGCAAGGGAGACGCTGACGAAAGACATACCAATAAACTCGATATTGCCAACAGCAACGCATAGGAGCCAAACATGCCATTTGAATCACTCTCTGTTACCGCGCTGGGCAATATCTACCTGGGACTGTTAGCGCTCGCGGTTTTGTTATATGCCATACTCGACGGCTACGACCTGGGCGTAGGGGTGTTGTTTCCACCTCGTAATGAACAGTTTAAAGACGACATGATAGCCTCCATCGGTCCGTACTGGGATGCGAATGAAACCTGGTTAGTGCTGGCGGTGGGTATCTTACTGATTGCCTTTCCTGAGGCTCATAGCCAAATACTGCAAACCCTTTATTTACCGGCAACCTTTATGTTACTGGGGCTTATTTTGCGTGGTGTCTCTTTTGATTTTCGCGCCAAAGTGCCCCATAACAAAAAGCCAAAGTGGGATACCTGCTTTAAATACGGCTCAATACTTACTACGTTATCCCAGGGCTACATGCTGGGTATCTGGGTGACCGGATTGCGTACCGATATCTATGCCCAGGGCTTTGCATTACTGGCCGCTTTTGGGGTCACTGCTGCTTATGCGTTTATTGGTGCCTGCTGGTTGATCCTTAAATCTGAAGGGGATTTACAGGCCAAAGCTTTTTACTGGGCTAAGCGCTGTCTGCTGGTGCTGGCCAGCGGTATACTGGCCGTGAGTCTGCTTAACCTTACCCTGCACGATGAAGTGCGGAAGCTGTGGCTGGAAAGCCCGGTGGGCTGGGTATTAATGACTATCCCGCTGACCTGCTTTGCCCTGTTATTACTATGCAGTGTGGTACTGAAAAAGCTCCCCGCCGCTGGTGGCAAAGGGGAGTGGCTACCCTTTGCTATTGCCTTACTGATTTTTGGCTTATGTTTCGCTGCGTTTGGTATTAGTTATTACCCTTACGTGGTACCAGGAAAGCTGGCGTTTATGGACGTGCTCAGCGATGGCAATTCGTTGCGGTTTCTGCTGGTGGGCGCGGTAGTGGTCGTGCCCTGTATTTTAGCTTACACCGTGCTGGTGTATCGTATTTTTGCCGGTAAATCGGAAAAGCTCTCTTATTATTAGGCGCTGTGAGTTTCGGGGTGGTAGTTATCGCCGGCGTTCTGGTTAAATCAGTATCGCCTGGCTTCAAATCATGGGGTCAGAGTTATTTGAGAAGAAAGCCGGTGTGATAACTGCAATACCGAATTAGAATAGTCTGGCAACTAACTGTTTTCAGGTGATTCGGATACCCCCGAATTTAATTAAATGGTACAGTTGCCAGCTATAATGTTTTTAATTGTGATCACCTTCGATGCAGTTAAAATACAGTACGACAGAAAATAACAATTGCCAGGGAGGCAACAATGCGCTTATCTAAATTAGCGGCAGTCATCGTCGCAACCATCTCTGTTTCAGGGTTAACTGCTTGCGGTGGCGGCTCCAATTCTTCGACCCCGACTCCGGCTCCAACACCCTCGCCAACACCAACCGGGCCATCATGGCAACCGGGCGTTTTTGACTCAGCATCATCGCTGGAGGCGAAGTGTGAATCGCCACGAACCGGGGTTGATCCATTTACCGGCCAACAATACCCGGATGAGGCGGGCAGCAGTCTGGAGGAAAAACTCTGGCTTCGTAGCTGGACTAATGAAACCTACCTTTGGTACGACGAAGTGGATGACAACGATCCGGCCAATTATTCAGTGTTGGGATATTTTGACCAGTTAAAAACGACCGCAACCACGCCAAGCGGTACGCCAAAAGACAATTTCCATTTTTACCAACCCACCGATGAATACAATGAACTCACCCAAAGCGGGGTTTCTTCAGGGTATGGATTCGACTGGGAGTTTGTGCGAAATACTTCGCCAAGAGAGTTAACGGTAAGATTTACCGAGCCCGGCTCGCCTGCTGATCTGGCTGGCATCCCGCGGGGCGCGTCAGTAAAGCGGGTTAATGGCATCGATTTTGTTAATACCAACAGCAGCACCGATATCGATGCGCTGAATGATGCCCTGTTCCCTGCCGATAATGGCACTACTACCAGTTTTGTGTTTGAACTCGTTAATGGTGATGAACTGGCGGTGGATGTGACCTCAGCCGACGTTCAGGTATCGCCGGTGCAGCATGTTCAGGTATTAGACACGGCCGCTGGCAGAACGGGGTATTTTCAGTTCAATACCTTTATCCGAACCGCCCAGTATGACCTGATTGACGCTTTTGATGGATTTATCGATGAAAACGTCACCGAGCTGGTTATTGATCTGCGTTATAATGGCGGCGGCTTATTGGCTCTGGCATCTCAGCTGTCTTACATGGTGGCGGGTCCTGCCCAGACCAACAATGCCTATTTTGAAACCCTGCAATTCAATGATAAATCGCCAAACAGGGATCCGGTTACCGGCAATGTTATTCAGCCCACGCCCTTTTACAGCAACGAAATAGACTACAACGCAGGCCGTTTACTCAGTGCGGTGCTACCGAGCCTGTCATTAACCCGGGTATTCGTATTGACCACCGGTTCGTCTTGCTCGGCGAGTGAGTCAGTTATCAATGCGCTGCGTGGGATCGACATAGAAGTTGTGCAGATAGGTTCAACCACCTGCGGCAAGCCTTACGGCTTTTATCCGACTGACAACTGCGGTACTACCTATTTCTCCATTCAGTTTCAGGGCATAAATTACAAAGGATTTGGCGATTATGCCGACGGCTTCATTCCTACCGAGACACCTAACTATGGCTATGAAGTGCCTGGCTGTGCAGTAGACGATGACTTTAGCCATCCGCTGGGCGATCCTGCTGAAGGCATGCTTTCAACGGCACTGGCATACGCTGAAACCGGGTCCTGTCCTCAGCCCGTCAATCCTGCACCGGTGTCACCTGATGCGGTTAACGCGCAGAGTTCGGAGTCTTCACTGGCTATTGAAAATCCATTCACGCTCAAAGAACGCCTCATTCTGCAAAACAAAATCAATGAGCCCATTGTGACGGAGCAAGAGTAATGCAAAAGCGACTGCTAACCGGGCTTTGGGCCTGCGCGTCACTGGTAGTTGCCAGTGGCTGCGCACAAACGAGTGATAACGAGCTGCATCCTGCCACTGTAAATACCCTGACTAATCAGCAGAAAGTGCAGATAGAGAGGGTTATCAGTGATTGGTTTGGTGGAACCAAAGTTACTCTGGCTGACGATGTGTTTAAGAACTCTTCGTTAGTAACCATCGAGCGACGAGGGCATCTGGATAGTCAGGGGAGACTGGTTGAAGGTCGTCATAACAATCAGGCTTATTCGTTCACCTTATATAAAAAAGGGACGCAGTGCCTGCTGAGTAATGATGGAACGGGCCAAAAGATTGCGCTTGATAATCTTGAGTGTGTGGCCACTGAGTTATAATAAGACGCTCAGAAAACCATTAATATGGATTCTGAGCGTCTATGGTTTTATTTGGCAAACACTTCGTTCAGGTAGTGTGCAATGCGGATGCCGGCCTGCTGCAGGCGACGTTTGGCAGTGGGGATGTGATCGTAAAGATAATCATAAGCCATGCGGTTGGCATCTTCAGGGTAGATGGGGTCACGGATTGTAGTGCTCTCGGTGATCCACACTTCCGGATCGGTTGAGTG
>JAYZXK010000357.1:0-12042 GCA_036141415.1 Pseudomonadota bacterium | reverse complement strand
CGAAAATTTATATTTTTTTACTTTGCAGTTAACACAACTTATACAAAGGTTACTGTCAGGAGCTTGCTCGGCTCCCAGTAATGGAGGTTTACCGTATGTTTAAAAGAAAGCAACTAGCAACAGCAGTCATATTTGCGTTGGGCAGCACTCTTCTCCACGCACAAGAAGCTGATAATGCACAGGAAGAAACACCAGAAGATGTAGAGGTGATTGAAGTCTCCGGTATCCGCGCTAGTTTGAATAAAGCCATCAACATTAAGCGCCAGAATTTACAAATAGTAGACGCGATTGTGGCTGAGGACATTGGTAAATTTCCTGATAATAACGTGGTTGAAGCGCTGCAAAGGGTAACCGGGGTTCAGGTTACCGACAGGGCGTCGGGTGAAGTAAATACGGTTACCATTCGAGGTCTCTCTGATGTAACGACAACGGTAAACGGAAGAAATATTTTTACCTCCACAGGACGCTCAATAGCGTTAGCTGATATTCCTGCCGCTTTGCTGCAAAGCGCCAGTGTTTACAAAACACGCTCTGCTTCCCAACTCGGTAGCGGCCTGGCCGGGCAAATTGATGTACAAACCCAACGACCTTTCGACTTCGACGGTTCCAAAGTGGTTTTGGCAGCAAGAGCCATTGAGCAGGAACAGGCAGACTATTACGATCCAAATGTCAGTTTATTGATGAGTGATCGTTGGGAAACGGATTTTGGTGAAGTAGGTGCACTGATCAACGTCGCCTATGCCCGCACGCGGTTCCGCGATCAAAGTATCACGGCGGGTGCCATGTTGCCGTACTTCACCAAAAACGCACCTGAGCCTTATGACATGCTAACCCGCATTCCGTCGACATTCTGGACGCCTGGTCTGGAAGAAGGCCTGCCTTTTGCGGCTGGTTCAACGTTGGATGTTAACGGTGTTGACTCAGAGTACTACTTGTCGCGGGATGCAATCTTCGGCGTTGATTCCTATGGTGATCGCGAACGACCTGCGGTAAGTGTGTCATTCCAGTGGGCACCAAATGATTGGTCTGAGTATTTGTTTGAGGCCTTTTACAATGGGTTCAGAACCGATAATCAAACCACGATGTTCTTTAAAAACGTAGAGCACACGTATTTATTGGATCCCACTACACCGCTAAATTTGTATGAAGGGACCAATATTGTTAAGTCCGGCTCAGCATTGGATTCACAAAATATCGGTAATAACTTTACCAGTGGTGACTTTTTCACAGGTAAAACCGATGGCTTTTTATACGCCCTTGGCGGTAACTGGTATCTAAGTGACGACTTCCAGGTTAAGTCTGAAGTTATCTATCAGACCAGCGAATACACTAATATGTTCTTTGCTATGCGTGGCGTACCGCAATACCTGACTGGCACACTGAACTTTGATTTTAACGCCGGTGGCGGTATTCCAGGATTAGAAATTGTCGATAATCCTGATACGGCCATTGATGAGTCAGACGTGACTAACCGCGCTCTGTGGCAGACTGATGGTCTGTTTGACAACTCATACCGTGGCGAAGGCGACGCCCTAACCTTTAAGGTAGATGCTGAGCAATTTGTCTCCTTTGGTCCCATCGAGAAGATCAAATATGGTCTGCGCTACGATAAGCGTACGGCTGAAGATTACGATTATTTAGGCCCCGGTGGTAATGAAGGTCTGTCATTGGCCGAGTTACCAGACGGTTTCACTTATATAAACAGTGATTTCTTCGACGGCAGAGCCAATTTCCCCAACAGCTGGGCGGCAGTAGATGCTAAATACCTGATGGCTAACCGCCAGGATATTCGCGCTTTGCATGGTTATGACGATGTCACCGACCAGACGCCTACCATCAACTTCGATATTGAAGAGGTATCAACAGAAGCCTACATAGAAGCCGACTTTATGACTGAGCTCGCTGGTAAAACACTGGATGGTCAGATAGGGGTGCGGGTTGAGCGTGCTGAACGTGATATGGCGTTCTTTGATGCCGAAGGCAACCTGACCGGTAGTGGTGAAGGTTCAAGTACTTCCGTATTACCCAGTTTTGTTGTGCGCTATCATCTTGCCGACGACCTGTTAGCTCGTTTCGCTTATACAGAAACCGTGAGACGCCCGGATTTTGCAGCACTTAACCCTACCATTAATTATGGGTCTAACCTGACTGGCCTGGAATTAAAAACATCAACACAGGGTAACCCCGACCTTGGGCCGGTAGAGTCTGTCAACCTGGATCTGTCTCTGGAATGGTATTTCTCACCACAAAGCTCAGTTTATGCTGCCTGGTTCCAGCGTGACATCGAAGGGTTTGTTTTTGACTCTAAGAGAAAAGTGACACTGCAGGGGCCTGAAGATGAACAGCCTACCGAATACGTACTGACTCAGCCCGGTAATGCTTCTGATGGTTCTTTATCCGGCCTTGAATTAGGGCTGGTATATTTCCCGGATAATCTGCCAGAAGCTCTGGATGGCTTAGGTGTTCAGGCGAGTTACACAATGCTTGATTCGGAGCAGGATATCCCGGAATTTGAGGTTGATGAAAACGGCGAAATCTACATTTCCCGGATATTGTCCCGCAGCATGTTTGCAGTGTCGGATAAATCCTACAGTGTAGTCGCTATTTATGAGAAAGATGATTTCGACATGCGCTTATCTTATGTATGGCGAGAAGATTTTCTGAATAACTACGAAGCGGCGATTTTTGCTAATCCATTAGGCGTTTACCGTCGTCCGGAGCAGAGCTTAAACTTCCAGATGAGTTATGATGTCAGTGAAAATCTGATGCTGACATTCGACGCTACCAATCTGACGGATGAAATTTACCAAAGCTATTATCAGTATCCAACAACCAATAACTTTGGCAGCGCTATTATCAGCCGAACCTTCGCGGTGGGAATGCGTTATAGCATGTAACAACTTGCATAACTGACGTTATGAAAGCCCGATAATATATCGGGCTTTTTTGTTAATAGTATGTACATGATTAATGTTAATGGTTTCAGTCGTTAACAATTTCCATAACCGGAATATCATAATACGGCTTGTTTAAATTGTATGATGATAGTATATTTGCTATTAACATTTGGTTTGCAAATGCCGCAAATCGAGGGCTAAATTAACAGCCCTTTATCTATTTCAAACAGCCTGAATCGGTAAGGCTGCAAGTCGGAAGCGTAGTGGTATGGTTTCACAAAAGTTAACCCGGTTAGAGAAGATAGGCTTCGGCGCCGGTGATATGGCGGTAAACGTCGTTATTTCTTCGATGATGTTGATCATCACATTTTTCTACACTGACGTGTTTGGCTTAAAACCCTCAGATATGGCATTAATGTTTCTGCTGGTGCGTATTCTGGATGCGGTAAGTGATCCGCTGATGGGCATGGTCACAGACCGTTATACCAGCCGGTGGGGGCGTTATCGCCCGTACTTCCTGTTTCTGTCGGTGCCCTTTGGTATCTCGGTATTTCTAACTTTCAGTACGCCCGATGTGGACTATAACGCCAAGCTGGTGTGGGCTTATTCAACTTATATATTCGTTACCCTGATGTTCACCGCAGTAACGATCCCCTATATTTCTCTGATTGGCGTAATGACCTCCGATCCTAAAGAAAAGCTATCAGCAAACGGTTATCGGCTGTTCTTTGCCAAGGTCGCCGCGTTTATGGTTACCATTATTGTGCCCTGGATGGCTGGCGCTGATTACTGGGAAGGCAACCTGGCGGCTGGCTATCAAACCGCCATGGGCTTAATGGCTGGTTTAGCCGTTGTAATGTTCCTGTTTTGCTTCTTTACCACCACTGAGCGCCTTGAGCATGAAGTAGAAGAGAAACCCTTCTCAGAGCAACTGTCGTTATTACTCAAAAACGATCAATGGCTAATTTTGTGCGGGGTTTGTGTGTTAGGAACTACCGGGTATGTAGTGCGCGGGTCGGTAGCACTGTACTACGCCAAATACTACCTTGGTGGTGATGCCAGCTTACAGTCTATGTTTCTGTCTACCGGCGTGGGCGCGGCTATTCTGGCCATGGTTGCCTCAACCTGGATCACTAAACGTTATTGTAAAGTGAAGCTGTTCCGATTCAGCCAGATGGCTGTTGGCGTACTGAGTCTGCTGATGTATTTTGTGGTTGGCCCCAATGATGTGGCGCTGGCTTTCATCCTGTTTTTCTTAATCAGTTTCGTGGTTGATTTACATGCGCCTATCTTCTGGTCGGCCATAGCCGAAGTGGTTGATTACGGCGAAAGCAAAACCGGTAAACGCGTGGCTGGCCTGGCATTTGGCGGTATTTCATTTTGCCAGAAAGCGGGTATGGGTGTTGCCGGTGCGCTGGTGGGCTGGTTACTGGCTTACTTCGAGTACGAAGCGTCAGCCCAGCAGAGTGAGTTTACGTTAATGGGGATTGTGCTCATGCTGACCATTATCCCGGGTGCGTTTCATTATCTGGTGGGCTGGTTAATGAACCGCTACAAGATCACCGATGACGAATACAAATCACTGTCGGCTGTAGTCCAGGCGAACCGCAAAGCGGCAATTGCCAGCGGCGAAGTACAGCTTGACAGCAACAATCAACACAATGCCGATATGGCATCTGGTGTGAAGTAACGTCGCAAGACATGCAACGATTACCCAAACGCTTACAGAAGCGACGCCGGGTCTGGCTGGTGCTTAATCAGCCCCCGGCGACCGCAGCGTCTTCAGTCAGGCGGAAAGGGATTAAACGAGATAGAAATGGCGAAGCGCTATGAAGATAAATACAGTTAAACACTGGGGTCTGGCGCTTTGCGTCAGTGCCGCACTGGCAAGCCTTAATGGCTGCAGCCAACCTGCTAATCAGCAAACTTCCGATTCAACCAATGTCACAAGCGTGGCAGAGCCAACATACTTATCCGCGGCTGATGCCAGCCTGTTTGATTTACAGCAGGTGAGGGTAACCGATGGTCCGTTTGCTCATGCGATGCACACTAACGTAAATTACCTGCTGGCCATGGAGCCTGACAAGTTGTTAGCGCCTTACTTGCGTGAAGGAGGTCTTGAACCGAAAACCGATTCTTACGGCAACTGGGAGAATTCAGGGCTCGACGGGCACATTGGCGGTCATTACGTATCGGCGCTCAGTCTGGCCTATGCGGCTACCGGCGATCAGGCGTTATTAGGTCGCCTGGAATATATGCTGGATGAGTTAAAGCGAGCCCAGGATGCTGGTAATGGCTATTTAGGCGGTATCCCGAACAGCGCGGCCATGTGGGCTGAAATCAAAGCCGGTACTATAAAAGCTGGCACCTTTAGTCTGAATGACCGCTGGGTCCCGTTGTACAACATAGACAAAATCTTCCATGGTTTACGGGATGCCTATGAAATTGCCCATCAGGAACAGGCCAAAACCATGCTACTGGCCCTGGGCGAGTGGATGCTGGATATCACGGCCGGGTTAACCGACGAGCAAATCCAGCAAATGCTAATTTCAGAACATGGCGGTTTAAATGAAGTGTTTGCCGATATGGCCGCCATCAGCGGTGATGAGCGATACCTGACGCTGGCGCGCAAGTTTACTCATCAAAGCGTTTTACAACCCCTTACTAAGTACCAGGACAAACTCACTGGTATGCATGCTAACACGCAAATCCCTAAAATCATTGGCACTTTGCGGGTGGCGGAATTGGACGGAGATCAGGTTTGGGCCGATGCTGCGAAGTTTTTCTGGGATACGGTGAGTCAACACCGCAGTGTCAGTATTGGTGGCAACAGCGTGCGCGAGCACTTTCATGATGAGGACAATTTCACCGCTATGGTTGAAGATGCTCAGGGGCCGGAAACCTGTAATACGTATAACATGATGAAGCTCAGTAAAATGCTGTTTCTGAGGACCGGAGAACAGCGCTATCTTGAGTTTTATGAACGCGCTACCTACAACCATATTTTGTCCAGTCAGCATCCTGAACACGGTGGCCTGGTGTACTTTACTTCCATGCGCCCGGGTCATTATCGCATGTATTCCTCGGTGCATGATTCCATGTGGTGTTGTGTGGGTTCAGGTATTGAAAACCACAGTAAGTATGGTGAGTTAGTGTTTACTCATAAAGATGATGCCGTATGGGTTAACCTGTTTATGCCAGCCACCCTTAACTGGCAGGATAAAGGCGTCATTATTCAGCAACGCACCCGGTTTCCGGATGCTGACGGCGTAACAATTGAAGTTAATCCTGGTGACCAGGCGACAAGCTTTGCCCTCAATATTCGTCAACCGGAATGGGCCACCGACAACCTGACACTCGCAGTTAACGGACAACCGGTAGATGCGCCGCTAAGTAATGGCTACCATCAGATAACCCGTGAATGGCAAGCGGGGGATAAGGTCTCATTTTCGTTAAATCCGGATCTGCATGTCGAACAGCTACCGGACGGCCAGGATTACTACTCGGTATTGTATGGCCCGGTTGTGATGGCTACTCCAGTAACCGCTTTTGCTAATGAGCAGCTCAATTTTGTGTCAGATGACAGTCGTATGGGCCACGTGGCTGCCGGGCCGGTATGTCCGCCGGAAGCGTTACCCATGATGCTTGGCGAACCACAGGCTTTCCTGTCCGCCTTGCAGCGTCAGGATAGTAAGGACCTTGCTTTTATGGCTACGGGTCATGTGGGCATTGCTGATCCGATTGATGCGGCGGCGCCAACCACCTTAATACCGTTTTTCCGGCTGCACGATTCCCGTTACCAGGTATACTGGCCACAGATGAATGAATCTGGCTTTAATGACTTTGTTGCTGAAGCTAAGTCCAGGGCGGCCCTGGATGCCGAGCTGCAGGCCAAAACGGTAGATCAGATCACCCCCGGAGAGCAGCAACCGGAAGTCGAGCATGATTTTAAGAGTGAGAACTCAGAATCAGGCGTTTATAAGGGGCGACACTGGCGTCATGCCAGCGGCTACTTTCAGTATCGCTTAGCCAATCCCGAATTACGCGCTGAGACTTTGCAAATTAGTTATTCAAAAGACGATACCAATCGCCAGTTCAGCATTGTAATCAATGGTGAAACGCTGGCCAGGGTAGCATTACCCGTAGGGGCGCCGGATAGCGACTTCTATCATGTTGACTACCCGTTAACCGAAGCGATGAAAGCGGCAGAGTCCTTGGTGATCCGCTTTGAAGCGGCACCGGATTCTATGGCTGGCGGAATTTATGGTATCCGCTTGCTCGCCGAATAAGCGAGCTGATTAGATAATAACAAAGCCGGTCATTCAGACCGGCTTTTCAGGTTTTATTATGGCAAAAAGAAAACAATCCAAAGGGTCCCGTGGCAGCAATAAAAACCTCACCGAGGAAGTGCTGACTAAATTTCAGCAGCGACAAGACGTTATCGCCCTGTCATCGGGTTTGCTGTATCGCATTATTGAAGACGCCGAGGGTGCACAGCCATCGATGCAAGACCGGGTTAAGGTTCATCAACGCATCAAACTTGGTGATGGAAGCGTTATTGATGATACGTACAAAAAAGGGTTACCTGAAGAGTATGCGGTAAGTGAGGCCATCGAAGGTTTACAGGAAGGCTTTCAGCTAATGCACGTGGGCGCTCGTTATGAATTTGTCATTCCCCCGGAGCTGGCCTGGGGAAAGCGCGGCAATAGTGGTGCAATCGGACCTAACGCGGTGATGATTGTGGATGCGAGAATCATTGCTATTGAATAGCACTAGCCGGCGACGCAACGGCAGGTATTAAACCCACAGCTTTAATCAGGCATTCAAGCTCCCTTTGTTTGCTAAGCCGTTTACTATTAATGATTGCGGATTGGTATGAGTCCTACGATAAATATCACTGAGCTAAATGCAGTGATGAGCGACAATGACTAATAAGTTAACTTCTTGTTAATTTTTTTAACCTGGTGTATGGTGGAAAATGCTACCGGTGGCATAAATTGCGGCGAGGGTAGTCTATAAGCACAGGCAAGCCCTGTGGCAGCGAATTTTTACCTTACAAAAGGCAGGAGGTAACAGGATGAAGGTTGTTATCGGGATACTTTCTATCATTGTTCTGCTGGGCCAGATTGATACATGCCAGGCACAAACTGACATTGCCTTTGACGGGGCGCTGGGTTTTGGCCAGTTCACTCAGGGCGGCAAGGGGGGGAAACGGTATATTGTGACTTCGCTGGCCGATAACCCTGACTCACCACAGCCCGGCACTTTACGCCATGCATTAAAACAGAAAGGGCCGCGAATAGTCGAATTTGCGGTGTCCGGTGTTATTCATCTGCAGCAAGAGCTGGAAATCAAACATGATTATATAACCGTACTGGGCCAGACATCACCGGGCGGTATTGTGCTCACTGGGGCGCAAACGTCGATTAAAGCTAACCAGGTGATCCTGCGTTATCTGCGTTTTCGACCCGGTCATTTACAAGGGGAGGGTGATGCTCTCACTGCGCGCAACCAGCATCACATTATTATTGATCATTGTTCACTGAGCTGGGCTAACGATGAAGTGGCCTCTTTCTATAATAATCAGCACTTTACCTTGCAGCACTCAATCATCGCCGAGAGCTTGAGAAATGCTGGTCATCATAAAGGCAGCCATGGCTACGGGGGCATTTGGGGCGGTGCTAAAGCGAGTTTTTTGCGTAATGTAGTCGCCCATCATGACAGTCGCAACCCGCGAATTAATGGTTATCGTCTTAAACCTGAGTATCCCCAGCAAGAGGCTTTAATCGACGTTCGCAATAATGTGTTCTTCAACTGGGGAGACAATAGCGGCTACGGAGCGGAAGGCACGCGCTTTAACCTGGTAAACAATTATTATAAACCCGGACCTGCCAGCGAGGACATTCGCTTTTTCGAACTCTGGACCAAACCCGGCTTACCCCCGACCCGTGCCTTTATCAACGGTAATGTCATGGCTGGTTACGCCACAATAAGCCAGCACAATGAACAGGGCATAGCGCTTAAAAATCAAAAGAAACTAAATCGTTCAGACGTTTCTGCGTTTTTTAAGGCAACCCTTGCGGATAATCCCTTCGCCATCGAGCCGTCACAAACGCTGACTGCCGAGGCCGCTTATCAGCGACTGATTATTGATGGTGACGTGGGGGCCAACAGAAACGCTGCTGGTCATTTCAGCGACTCTGTGGATACCCGTTTGCTTAGCGAAATTCGCACCGGTAATCCTACCTTTGGAACCGGACTTATCGATACGGAACTCACGGTGCTGGCACCCGGTGGCTGGGCAGTCTACCAGGCGGAATTTACCGTTAAAAACTAAGCTTTCTCTGCTGACACCCACAGCAGGGCCCTGCAAGACCGTACTTCGGTGCAACGCTATCGCGATATCCCGTATAAATATTTAATAATGTGTTAATAAGTTGTTGATCCAATGTTTCCTGTGGTGCTATATTGCCACCGGTGGCACTGGTTTGGTGTGTTATGCCTGTTTTACGTGTCATTGACAAAATTTATATCGCACTCGTTTACACGATAGACCCATCGTGTCTGGAGAATGAACATGAGAACATTTCGATTAAACGCGGTAATGGCCTGTGTGGCGTTAAGTTTGCCCGTTTATGCTCAGCAAGCAGAACAACAAAATAACGCCGCTGACCCCCAACCAGCTTCCACCGAAACAGAACAGGCAGCCAGTACTGAAGAACAGGATCTTGAAATTATTCAGGTCAAAGGGGTGAAAACCGCCGACCTGAAGGCCCGGGACCTGGAACGCATGAAAGATGGCTTCAGCTCGGTTATATCCACTGATGAATTAGGTAACTTTGTTGATCAGAACGTAGCGGAATCATTGCGCAGATTGCCCGGTGTTACGTTGCAACGCAGTGAAGGGGAAGGCAAGTTTGTCGCCGTCCGTGGTCTGGGCCCAAGCTTTGTCACGGTCAATATGAATGGGGCGGAAATGGCCGGCGCTGGTGAAGACCGCGCGGTTGGTCTTGATGCCATAC
Organism: Pseudomonadota bacterium; assembly: GCA_036141415.1. Taxonomy (GTDB): domain Bacteria; phylum Pseudomonadota; class Gammaproteobacteria; order Enterobacterales; family Alteromonadaceae; genus Alteromonas. Next base: position 2,123 of record JAYZXK010000357.1, on the reverse strand, counting down.
CAGCAGACTTGTTGGGGACCATTGAGGTACTAAAATCACTGACCCCGGATCAAAACCTCAACTCTATTGGCGGCACAGTCAACGTTAAAGCTATTTCAGCCTTTGACCGTGGTAAGAGTACCCTGAACCTGAAAGTGCAGGATGCTTACAACGAACTGCGCGAGTCTCATTCACCGCGATTCAGTTTAAATGGCACCCAATTATTATTCGATAACACCATTGGTTTAGGGTTTGCGCTCTCCTATGAAGACCGGGAAACCCTGGTTGACGAAACCCGCCATCACAGCTCTAACGAAATGAAATTTTATCAGGCCGACTTCGGGGTGAGCGATGAAGACATCGATGCCGGTAATCTGGGCCCTGAAATCCTCGGTCCAGCGCAGTTGGAATACCGTCGAGAAATAGCTGATCGCACCCGTACAGCCGGTGCGTTGAATGTTGAGTATCAGCCATCAGAGAATGCGTATTATTATGCTAAAGGAACCTATACCAAATATGAGGACGGTGATTTTGCGCTGCGTGAGTTCTACGATTTTCAGGATGCCGGCTCCTTTGGCAATGAAGAGATCCTGTTTGTAAACGGGGATACCAAAGAATTTATTCTGTCGGATATAGATGTCTTTCATCAGCATTTTATTCAGGAAAGCAGTAACGAAACCACTACTTTTAGTCTGGGCGGCAGGAACACCTTTAATGATACCTGGATCCTTGATTACGAATACGCAAAATCGAAATCAGAGGAAGATTCCAGAGGCGATCGCCGCGTGCAATTTCGCGAACGTGATCTGATTGTTTATGGCCAGGGCGGGCGGCGTAATATCAGCGCGCGGGTAATGAGTCCTGAAGAGGCTGCAACCTTTGCCGGTTTACCTTATACCGAAGATATGTTTGGCAATTCGGCACGAGGCGACGCCAGTGATCTAAATAACTGGGAGTTTGATAACCTCTTTCTGGAAGGCGGCTTGCGCATAGATGATCTGGAAAGCTGGCAGGTGAATCTGCGCAAGGATGTGTATAACGAATACATAAATTACGTGAAAGTGGGCGGGTTGTTTACCACCCGTTATTATGCCCGCGATAAGAACCGTTGGAGCTTCGACCCGTCGCCTGCAGACTGTAACGACGATCAGGCTTGTATTGATGCGGTTAACTCCAGCCTTGCTGACTATCCGAGCGCGGTACCGGCGGGCAGTGACTTCCAGTATCCCTTTGAAAGTGCCGCCATTGTTGATGCCATTGTTGACGTAACGCGTCAAACCGTTGAGTCAGCCACTAATGGTGAAGAGTCGATTGAAAGCACCAAGGGTGACTACGCTATCGACGAAGACACCAAAGCGCTGTACGCCATGACTGAGTTCCCATTGGGCATGGACGCCACCATCATTACTGGTGTGCGTTGGGTAGAAACAGAATTTGCATCTACCGGTTTTATGTCGCTGGAGAATGATGATTTTGAGTTTAATGGTGCCGGCAATGGTTCGTTAGACATCGCTATTCCACTGCCCGAAGCGTCGATTAAATACAGCGAGTTTTTCCCCAGTGTGCACCTGCGTTATGAACCCACTGAGAACATTCTGGTACGTGGTGCTATCTGGAGCAGTTTTACCCGCCCGTCATTTAGTCAGGCCCGTGCCTATGCGACTTTTGACAGTGACATAGAGTTATGTCCGCCTGGTACTGATGACTGTGACGACTCTCAGGGCGGCGCGAGCATCCGTCAGCTACAGGACTACATTCTCGCCTCCGACAATACCCTTGATGTGGGTAACCCCAATCTGACAGCCATGACATCGATTAACTATGATGCGTCGTTAAGCTGGTATGCCAGCGAAGACTTGTTCATGGAAGTGGGCCTGTTCTACAAGGATATTGAAAACTTCATCATTGAAGTCAACGGTATCGGCATGTCTATCGCCGATCTGCCGGTACGGTTACCGGTAAATCAGGTCACGGAATTTGTTATTCCTCAGGACCTGTTCATGGACGAAATCAACATCACTTTAAACGGTGATAAAGCCAAAGTGTACGGTATCGAGCTTAGCTATAACCAGTACTTTGAAAACGGCCTGTTTATTCAGTCTAATGCCACGTTCCTCAACAGTGATGCTAGGCTCGACGACACC
>JAYZXK010000356.1:0-2626 GCA_036141415.1 Pseudomonadota bacterium | reverse complement strand
GGTAACGTACTGATCGAGCACGACGTGGAAGAAGGCGATATCTGGCGTATGTGTCAGGCCAAAGACGCGCCTATCCAGGACTGGGTAAAACTGGCTGTTACCCGTGCCCGTCAATCTGGCATGCCGGCGGTATTCTGGCTGGATGATGAGCGCGCTCACGATGCACAGCTAATCAAGAAAGTTGAGAAGTACCTCAAGGATCACGATACCGACGGTCTGGATATTTCAATCATGTCACCAGTGCGTGCTATCCGTTATTCAATGGAGCGTGCGATCCGTGGCCTGGACACTATTTCGGTTACCGGAAACGTACTCCGTGACTACCTCACTGACTTGTTCCCAATCCTTGAACTGGGTACCAGTGCGAAAATGCTGTCAATCGTGCCGCTGATGGCCGGCGGTGGCCTGTATGAAACCGGTGCCGGTGGCTCTGCACCGAAGCACATTCAACAGTTTGTTGAAGAAGGTCACTTACGTTGGGATTCACTGGGTGAGTTCCTGGCGCTGGCGGTATCGCTTGAAGATGTGGCTATTAAGCACGGTAATGCAAAAGCCAAGCAACTGGCAATAGCCTTAGATAAAGCAACTGAAGCACTGCTGAATAATGGCAAGTCGCCGCTACGTAAAGTGGGTGAGCTTGATAATCGTGGCAGCCATGTGTACCTGGCGATGTACTGGGCAGAAGAGCTGGCCAAGCAAACTGAAAATGCCGAACTGGCTGCTCAGTTTGGTCCGATTTACGATAAACTGGCGGCAAACATTGATAAGATCCTGGAAGAAATCAATGAAACTGAAGGCAAGCCTCAGGAAATCGGTGGTTACTACCTGCCTGACGAAGCAAAAACGGCTGCAGCAATGCGCCCAAGTGCCACGTTTAACGAAATTCTTGGCGCTTAATTAAATCATTAGTTTTTGATTTATATAAAAAACCGGCTTCGGCCGGTTTTTTGTTAGGTTAAAAAATGCTACCGGTAGCACTGGTTTTTTTAATGCCTTCTTGGTACCGTTTGAGCGAATAATTTTACGTTTTGCTAACAACGCGACAGGTGAATAATGATCACAGCAACGTCTCTTTTTCAACGCGAAGATAAAAATGGCAACATGTGGCTGGCTCAAAATGAGACGGCCCTTACGTCAACGACTGATCATGGCATTGAACCCATAGTGCTACCGTCTGAAGCCGAGGTGGGCGAAGCCATGTTTAAGGAGCTGCTCAGCACAGCAGCAGCGAAAACCGGTGACATTAATATTGCCTTGCTTGGTGGGCGCGGTGCCCAGCAATTACACCGTTTGCTCGGTGAGAAAGCCGCTACTAACGAAATCGATGAGCTGTTAGCCAGGCTCAATGTGTTCACCCAGGATGCCCTGGCACCTCTCCCTATGGGTAACGGACTGAGTTTTGTGCGTGATTTCGAACGCATCCTTGGCAAAGCATTTTTTGCAAAAATTAAAAGCTTTACACCCATGCAAACCGATACCCCGGATCTGGAAGGGGCATTAACTGATTACCTTAATAAACTTGAAAGCTTAGGCGGCCTGGATATTTTCTTTATTGGCCACGGACCAGAGGCCAATGATGCTTCTCACCTGGCATACATTAAGCCCCTTTCCGGTGCCCAAGCTCATCATATGGCGGGTATAATTCCCATCTCCAGTTCCATACTTGAGCACCATATCAGCAAGTTCAAAGCCGGCGGCAGCAAAATCAGCGCGGCGGATGAAGCTCAGTGCCGTGCTGCGCAATACATCCTTACCCTGGGGCCTGCAGCCATACTGGGCGCTAAAAAAGTTGTGCAATCGGTGGTGGATGCAGATACCGCCCCGGCGAAAATCAGTACCTACGCGAAAGTAAGGCAAACCTCATTACCTGAGGATAAAAAAGAACTGGCAGGTTTACTGGATGCTAATCCTGGTTTGTGGATCCGCTTGCACAGAAACGTTAAATCTTTTGTACTGCCAAATGTAATCAGCCCGAAAGAATAAGCAAGAGCAGGGCAGGGAACGCCTATATGTTTATAGGAGGATGTACGGCCTGATTATTAACGATGATTCGGCTGTTAACTCTTACTTAAATCCCATCAAATTAGCTGAATCTACTGTCATTCTTCCCTTCTGGAATTACTGAAAATTCTCAGTAAATGCATACAACTAGGGTAAACATTATTTAGAGTATTGTTTTTCCGGCGCTTTATTTAAACTGAGTGCTATTACTACTGAGAATTCATAGTAACCCTCAAATAAATCATTGGAAACCAGCTCATAGTCAGGTGTAAGGTATTGTTATGAATAAATTATGTTGGGAATTCAAGGATGAGTAACGCTACGTGTTACTGTGAATTCTCTATATTAAGTTGTTAGGCATTGCGTGAGATTTCAATATCTGAATAAGGGATGGTTTATTTTCGGCCTAGTAGCTTTGCTGATGGGGCTTATAGGTTTGTATACGGGAAAGGTTATTGTGTATGAACGTGCTCTTGGTTTTTATTCAGTTACTAGGTACGAAAACGGTGAAATGTATTGGATGTTTGTGATCATGTATTTCCATATGTGTGGATTATTCATTTTTATTTCGTTAAAAGAATACTATCCGTTGAAGCTATGGTCCTTGATGAATTTTGATGAAAAA
>JAYZXK010000355.1:0-8616 GCA_036141415.1 Pseudomonadota bacterium | reverse complement strand
AGGCACCGGTGGTTTTACCAATGACGTACAAGGCCAGGCCGGTATTGGTGGATTGGATTTGGCCGGAGTTAAGCAGGTCACACAGATGTTTACGGCAGGCGAAGTTGGCTGGGAAGTGTCTAAATTCAATCGTTTTAAATTAAACGTAAAGGATATCGAGCAGGATTTTGTGCCAACCTTTGCTAACGGCCGCATCAAAAAGGTCCCCTGCTATAAGCGTAAAAACCACGTTCTGATTGTTGATGGGGTTTATGCACTGGCCATCGAGATACTAAAAACCACGCCGAATATCGCTGACTTCGTCAATAAGGTACTACAGTATTTTAGCCGCAGTAAAACCGTAGCTAATCCTCAACTGGGTTTACATCATACCTTGCAGGCGCTAGAGGTAATGGTAGTGGAAGGATGGGTTACCGGTAAATTTGACCAACGCAAACCTAAATTAAAGCTTTCCACGCCAAAAGAGGGTGAAATTATTCACTTAAATACCGGGCGATGATGAAAAGGTGCTTTTCTCGTTAAACCAGGTAACCAACGCCCAGATAGATTAGCGCAGCCATTAACGGGAATATCAGATAGTAGCCGGGACGTAGCAAAATACCGACCTGTGTGGCGGCATAGGTTAACAGGAATAACCCCCATTGACTCAGGGATAAAAGGTTAAAAATTACTATTAACAGCACGCCTGGCAAACAATATACCAGACAGTAACCGAGTGCCTGAACCGTGCTATCACGGTGGCTGATTGGCAGTGCATTAAGATAATACTGATAATCGCGCCGCAAAGACTGCAGTTCCAAAAGTTTTGTCGCGGCAACCACTCCCAGCACAAAGGCCAGAAATAAACTGGCTGGCGCTTTGGCGCTGACATCGATTTGCCTTACAAAGGTGGCGCCGATTACCAGGACAAGCAACACCACCACAGCTCGAAGTAAAGTGGGTTTGGTATGGTTTATGTCCTGCTGTAAAAACAGGCGCCAGAATCCTAGCGGTAATCCAGCAAGGGATGGTGCCGGTAAGCAGACCGTACGTTCAATTAAAATGGCTATCGCCAGCCCCAGCAAACAAAGCCAGGGAGAATGCATCGAGGCGGCCCAGGGCATAGCAACTAATGGCAGCAAGCCCAGGCTCAGCCAGGGTTTTACGCGCCCCATAGCATTCTGACAATAGTAAAGCGTAAGCACCAGTAAGCCACTCACCGGATAAAGCTGCATTATCGACACCCACAACTCGCCGCTGATTAATTCGGCAAAATGACCATAGACCATTGCCAACAGTACTGCGGCGGGGCCGATAACAAATACGTTAGCTGCATAAAGCAGTAATCCCAGCTCGGTAGCACCTCGCTGCCATACTGGCACAGGTAGCGAACGGTCATACAGGGTATAATCTGCCGCCGCCAACGCCTCTTTCTGCATAGCAATCCAGCAATAAGCCAGTAACAGATAGCCCCACAATGTATAAAAGAAACTCTCACCGTGGGAGTCCTTATCTGCCAGCACGCCCAAAGCGAGTAATGGTAAAAGTAACAAGGCATACAGCGCCATAGGAAATAGCGCGACAATCCCCGTACTTACCTGGGTCAGACTTTCCAGCCACTGCTTCAGGGCCTGCTGGTAGAGCTGGCGTCGAAACTGCCAGTAATTCACCTGTCATGCACTCCGCTGGCATCCAGATGCAAATGGCGCACACTATTATTACTGGCAAATACCTGCGGCTCATGGCTGGCAATGATTAACTGCCCGGCATAGGTTTCGAAACACTCTTCAAGTGCACTGCGGGTTTTGTCGTCGAGCCCGTTAGTAGGCTCATCCAGTAACAGCAACTCAGGCGAGTGCATCAGCGCCAGGATCAGGCTGAGCTTTTTGTAATTGCCGAGGGAAAGGTCTTCCACCATGGTGTTGAGAAACGGGGTTAAACCAAAAGCATTCACCCAACGGTAGTCCGCCCAGTGGCAATCCGGCTTGCAGTTAAACTGACGTCCGTGAAAGGCAAGCATGTCGGTTACCGTAAAAAAGCCCGGCAAGTTTACTTTGCTGGCGCTAATGCCAATCTGGTTGCGCAGGGCAATGTCGGCAACATTTTGCTGATTAAAACTCACCACGCCCTGACTGGGGGTCAGGATGCCGGCGGCAATTAACAACAACGTGGTTTTCCCTGAGCCATTCGCGCCGGTAAGCACAACACGGGACTCGGGCAATGAAAGGGTTAACTCACAGAAGAGGGTTCTGCTACCAAAGTGGTGGCTGATCTGGGTAAAACTTAACAACCAATGATTCCTTATCAAATGCCCGAAGCCATGGCTTCGGGCTAATCCTGCGTTACACCATCTTACGCAATAGTTGCCCGGTATTGAGCCGTAACAGGCGATAACAGCCTATGCCGCCCAATACGCCCACAACCAGCGCACCAACCAAGGGCGCAATCACCCAGTATTCAAAGTGCATGGAGCCCTGCATATCGAAAATCCGGCTTTGCAATAAATACAAACTGACTTCATTGGCCATCGCTGCCATGAATCCGGCTACTGTACCAATAATCAGAAACTCATTGATCACGCTGAAGCGGATAAGGCTCCCTCTGGCGCCGAGAGTACGCAGAATAGCCAGTTCCTGCTGACGCTCATCCATGCTTGCCTGCACCTGTGCAAACAGCACCAGTGAGCCGGCAATTAATACCAGTACCAGGATAAACTCAACCGCCAGTGATACCTGATCGATAATTTCTCTGACCTGATTAATTCTGGCATCCACGTCAAACAGCGTGACCGAGCTGAAAGGCTGCATCAACGCAGTAATATCCTCCTTACGCGCGCCATCCAGATGGAAACTGGTAATGTAGGTAGCGCTAAACTCCTGCATTGCGGCCGGGTGTAACACAAAGAAAAAGTTAGGCTGCATGGTTTGCCAGTTCACTTCGCGAATACTGGTTACCCGGGTTACTACAATCTCACTGCCAACGTTGAACGTAAGTAAATCATCCAACGTGATATTAAGGCGTTGGGCAACGCCCTCTTCTACGGATACCGGATAAACCTGCTGTCCTTCTGCAGTGAGATCGTTACCCGCAGGCTGCCAGTTTTCATGCCACTGGCCCTGAACCACAGTGTTTTCGCGCTGTAACTTGTCACTCCAGCTCAGGTTAGCTTCACGGCCAAGACCCCGGCGTCCTTCGCTTTGCTCCGGATCCTCCTCTTTGGTCACTTCGGTGTTTACCCGCTCGTCGTTAACGGCCACAAAACGGCCCCGCACCACCGGATAAAACTCGTCTACCCTGACCTGATTTTCCGCGAAGTGGTTCTCCAGCGGTGTTTTTTGTGCCTCGGTAATATTAGCCATGAAATAGTTAGGCGTATCCACCGGTAACTGCGCCCGCCACTGGGCTATCATATCGTTGCGCATAACCAGTACCACCAGCAATAGCATGATGGTTACCGAGAAGCTAATCAGTTGCACGCTGTTGTCCATGGCGCGCCGGCGAATTCGCGCCCAGGCTAATTGCCAGGCACCCATTGCGCCTTGTCCGAGCCGTCGGCCAATGGCAATCAGGCCAAAGGTTACACCCAACAAGGCAACCACCAGCAGCACGCCAGAGCCAAACAATATCGCGCTGATTTCCAGGTCCCGACTGTACACCCACATTAGCAGGAATATTGCGCCGCCTGAGGCGCCAAACTGCAATCCTCGAGAGCTTAAACCGGCATCCATATCCCGGCGCAGCACCCGTAACGGTGGCACCGAAAACAGTCGCAACAACGGATACAGTGAAAACAATATGGCACAGATAGACCCGGTCAGTACGGCTATAAACAATGGCCGCCAGTGCCACACATCCAGCGACACATCTACCTGTCCGGCCAGGGCCGTAACCACCAGTTGCTGAATAATCACGCCGGCGATAATGCCAATGATGATACCCAGTACCGTGATAAACAGGATTTGCAGTACGTACACCCGGCGGATCATTTGTTTAGTCGCCCCGAGGGTCTTAAAGATAGCGACCGGATCGAAGTGGCGCTGGCTGTAACGCTGCGCCGCAACAGCGATGGCCACTGCCGCCAGCACGATGGCTAACAGGCTGGCCAGCAAAAAGTAACGTTCTGCGCGGGCAATGGAACGGCCTATGGCCGACTCATCATCACCCACCCGTTGCCAGCGGTGTAATTCATCATCGAGGTTCGGTCTTAGCCAGTCGTAATAGGCTTCAATCAGCGAGTCTTCACCGGTGAAATAAGTTTTGTAGGTAACCCGGCTACCCGGACCGGTAATGTTGGTTCGTGCCAGATCTTCAAGCGCAATAAGCACCATAGGATCGGTATTAAATATACTGAATCCCTGGTCGGGGATTTCGGACAGCACCTGCCCTACGGTAAATTCACCGTCGCCGATGTATACCGTCTCGCCAATCTCCACATCGAGCAGCTGAAACAGTCTTGAATCGATCCAGATTTCCCCCGCTGCAGGCGATTTATCGGTGGCGGTTGTTGTACCAAAAGGCTTGTCGGCAAGCTGGATCTCGCCCTTTAGCGGGTACTGGGGACTCACGGCTCGTAAGTCCACCAATGACATTTTCTGTTCACCGAAAGCCATCGACCGGGTGCTGACCTGTTCGGCGGTGGCCAGCCCTTCTGCCTCCGCCTGACGCTTCCACTCATCACTAATGGGTTTACGTGAGCGCAGTTGGCTGTCGGCAGCAATAAACTGTGAAGAGCGTTCTACCAAAGCGCCCTGGAGCCGTTCGCTGAATAACGACAACGACAATACAGCCGCGACCGACAGTATAATGGCAAACAAGATGATGGTTAGCTCGCCGCGCCGGGCCTCATGCTTAAATAACCGCCAGGCAAGATTAGCTACCATATGCGAGATCCTTTTGCTCGGCGGCTGCCGGTGACACGGTGATTTCGGTTAGTTCGCCAGCCTGCATTTGCAATTGTCGTTCACATTTTTTGGCCAGCTCATTATCGTGGGTCACAAGCACCAGAGTAGTCCCGATTTCGCGGTTGAGATTAAACAGCAAATCCTCCACTCTTACGCTATTGGCGGCATCCAGGTTACCCGTTGGCTCATCGGCAAACAGGATTTTAGGCTGGCCGATAAAGGCCCGGGCAATGGCAACCCGCTGCTGTTCACCGCCGGACAACTGATTGGGATAATGATGGGCACGGTGACTTAACCCTACCTGTTCCAGAATGGCCTGGGCACGTTTATGAGGATCCGGCAATCCTGCAATTTCGGCGGGCAACATCACGTTTTCGATCGCTGTGAGGCTTTGTACCAGCATAAAACTCTGGAAGATAAAGCCGACTTTCTCGCCACGTAAGCGGGCTCGCTGCTCTTCGTCCATGGTGTGTAGCGGCGCCGCGTCGAGGAAAATCTCACCGCTGCTGACTTCATCCAGTCCGGCCAGCAAGCTCAGCAGGGTTGATTTACCGGAACCTGACGCGCCGACAATAGCGATAGACTCTCCGGCCTTGACTTCAAAGGAAATAGGCTGAAGGATCTGAAGCGAACCTTCACTCGTAGAGACTGTCTTAGTGATGTCTTTGGTTTGAATCATATGGGAGCTATTGTCGTTTTGATTTGTCATTCTTTATTACGTCGTGGACCCACCCTTAAGTGGATAAAAACACTGGTATTATTAATACCGTTTATGCTGTTTTCAGATCACCTTCTGGCCCAATCGGCTGCTTCTCAACCGGTTAGCCAGCAAAGCAGTTCTGCGGCATCAGATACCCGTCTGCTTATCCTTGGTGATAGCCTAAGTGCCGGCTATGGACTATTGCAAGCACAAAGTTGGGTTAGTTTGTTACAAAATATCTGGCAGGACGAGCAGCGCGGGATTGATGTGATAAATGCTGCGATTAGTGGCGAAACCACCGATGGCGGACTGGCCAGGCTGCCCCGGTTACTTGAGCAGCATCAGCCAACCCATGTATTAATTGAACTCGGTGGCAACGACGGCTTGCAGGGCCATAACGTAAGCAAGTTGCACAATAACCTGACGCAAATGGTGCAACTGGTAAAAGACTATGGAGCACAGGTGTACCTGCAGGATATGGAAATTCCGACTAACTATGGCCGGCGTTATAATCAGCTGTTCAGCAATACCTTCGAACAGGTAGCGGATGCCGAGGCGATCCCCCTGATCCCGTTCTTTTTACAGGATATTGCTCTTAATGAAGAGTTGATGCAGCGCGACGGTATTCACCCGAACGCTGACGGCCAGCCGCTTATCGCCGATTTTATGTATCAGCAACTCTCACCGTTCATTTTTACTGAAGCGCGCGAATAGTCGCATTTTTACTAATTGATCCTATAATCAGATATTAAACTGTGTTCACATTTTAAGGGGGAAACGATGGAGATTGGCCAGTCACCCGTAGACAGTGCGTACTCGCGACCAACGCCAACACCAGCAGAACGCAACGAAGCGCCGCGTCAGGAACGCCTTGAAAGCAACCAGAGCGACGCTCCGGTGCCAGCAACGCAATCGAGCTCTCAGCCTACGGCCACCACCGGCTCAGTGGGCCGAAACATCGATACTTACGCCTGAGGTAGCAGATACTTTTGCTCAAACTCCGCAAGCGGGATGGGTTTACTGTAATAGAAGCCTTGTACCCGGTGACAACCGAGCTGTTTGAGTAGCTGTTCCTGCTCGAGGGTTTCCACCCCTTCAGCCAGCACCCGCAGGTCGAAGTTTGACGCCAGATCGACAATCGATTTTACAATCCCGGCTCCCTCGCCCTGCTCAAGTTTAGCGGTAAATTCACGGTCGATTTTGAGTTTATCCACGGGCAGCTTGTCCAGGTATGCCAGGGAAGAATACCCGGTACCAAAGTCATCTATGGCCACGTGAAAACCCAGTTCACGCAGTTTAGACAAAATAGCACTGGCCGACTGAAAATTTTCGATGATTGCGCTTTCGACGATTTCGAGTTCTATATTCGACGGTTTGATTTGCTGGCGCTGAAGCTCTTCGGTCATTTTCAGTAATAATTCGTTATCGGCCAAATCCAGCGCGGAAATATTAAAAGACAGGAATAAATCCCGGCCTGTCTGCTCCCAGCGTTTAAGAATCCCGAAAGACTCTTTTACCAGCCAGCCGGTCACCAACCGGATAGCCCGGGTTTGTTCTGCAACATCAATAAATGCCGCCGGTGTCAGAAACCCTTTAACCGGGTGATTCCAGCGCAACAGCGCCTCAGCGCCCACCACCTCGCCACTGGCGCTGTCGAGCTGAGGTTGCAGGTATAACTCAAGTTCATTATCGACTATCGCCCGCTTAAGCTCGGCGGCAATGGTTAACCGGGAGCTGGCCTCGACCAGAATATCCTGAGTAAAGAAAGCCAGTGAGGCGCCGCCGGATTGTTTGGCTTTGTACATTGCCGCATCGGCACGCACTAATAGATCTTCGCTACTACTCGCGTCATCCGGGAAACAGGCAATGCCCACCGATCCGCCTACGTTAACTTCCTGCTCACCTGCCAGGTAAAAAGGCTGGTTCATTTCAGCAATAAGTTTACCGGCCAGAATTTCGAGTTCTTCACGCTGCTGAAATTCCTCTACCAGCAGGACAAATTCATCACCGCCCATACGCGCCAGAATATCAGACGCCCGTAACCGCGAAAGCAACCGCTCTGTGACCATTTTTAGCAATTCATCGCCGGCAACATGGCCGAGGCTATCATTCACGACCTTGAATCGATCAAGGTCGAGATAGAGCAAGGCGCAGCGTTGGTTAGAGCGTTCACTGCGTGACACTGCATGCTGAAGATGTAACTGAAACTGTACCCGGTTGGGTAAGCCGGTTAAAGAGTCATAATGCGCGAGATGTTCAAGTTTTTCTTCAGACTGTTTTAAATTTGTAATGTCGGAGAACACGCCAAGGTAATTAATCACTTCGCCCTGTTCGTTTTTAACCACTGAAACGCTGAGTAACTCCGGGAACACCGAACCGTCTTTGCGGCGGTTAAGGATTTCGCCCCGCCAAATACCGGTTTCGGCCAGTGTTTCCATCATGGATTTAATGAAGTCATCTTCCAACAATCCATTACCAAGAAATACAGGCGAGCGGCCGATTACTTCAGGCAATGAATAACCAGTGATTTCAGAAAATGCCGGATTAACCGATACAATTTTGTGTTCGTTGTCGGTGACTATTATCCCTTCCAGGCTATGATTAAAAACCTGCTGACTCAGTTCCCAGCGTTTTTGGTATTCCAGTTGCTCAGTGATATCGATGACCAGCGAGTACAGTAATCGTTGACCAGCGCTGTCTACCGGAGTATTCAAAACTTCCACATCGCGGACCTCACCTGATGCCAGGCGATGCTTAACTTTAAAAGTGGTCGACCGTTGCAGCAATGCCTGTTTCACTCTCGACATCAGCGACTTCTGTTCTGGCGCCTGTAAATCAAACACGGTCATGCTGGAAAATTGCTGAGCACTATAGCCATAAAAATTTAACGCGGCATTGTTAGCGTCTACGATATTACCGCTATCATCCACTATCAGCATTACCACAGCGTGGGCAGAGAAAAACTGCCGGAATTTCTCTTCTGACGTGGTCAACGCCTCGATTTTTTCATTTTTCAACAGCAGGTTGTTGTACCTA
>JAYZXK010000354.1:0-2923 GCA_036141415.1 Pseudomonadota bacterium | reverse complement strand
CGGATCATGCACTTAGCACCCAAGGATCAGCACGACAAACTGCGCTTTGATTTGAGCCTGAATATCCGCGCCATTGTAGCTCAGCAACTGGTGCCCACCGTGGATGGTAAGGGCAGGGTAGCAGCCATTGAAATCCTGCTTAATTCGCCCCTGATCCGGGACCTTATTCAGCGCAATGAAATTGGCAGCCTTAAAGAGGCCATGGAAAAAGGCAAGGAGCAGGGCATGCAAACCTTCGATATGGCCTTGTTTGACTTGTATAAAACAGGACGAATTAATCTTGAACAGGCATTGCACCATGCTGATTCGCCGAATGATTTACGCTTAATGATAAAACTGGATTCAAATAATCCACAGAGTGATGGTCTGGGCTCGTTATCCGGCGTGTCCATCGATATGGATTAAGCCTTGATCCGATTTAAATCAGGGGTGACGCCGTTTATCATTCAGCAGTACTACGATGCACTAACCACACAAGGGATCCCTTGTGTGGTGCGCAATCAGTTTATCAGTGGCGCCATGGGCGAACTGCCTGCGCAGGATCTGGAACCGGAGCTGTGGTTAATTAATGCCGACGACCTGGTGTTTGCCGAGCGGGTCTTATCGTCTCTCAAAGAGGATAACAGTGCTGAAGCCTGGGTATGCAACACCTGCCAGGAACCTCAGGACGCCGAATTTAACCTGTGCTGGAATTGCCAGTCTCCCAAGTGTTAGCTTTAGCGCAAACAGAGTGTACTTTTTACGGCGCTTTCCCGTATATTAGAGCCATCGAAGCAACGATTGCCGTCTGTCGACTAATTCATGAAGAAACTCAAGCGCTATCAATACGAGCGATATGCCATTCTTTGTCAGCTTGCTTATCCTGATGCCGAAGAGAATTACCAGAAGGTGCTGGAGCCCTTTCATGAACGCCAGCTGGTGGATAAATATGGTCGCATGAGTGTTCGTATTCTGTGGACGGACAATAAGAAAGAAGCCATCGTAGTGTTCAGAGGATCGCTGGGGCTCAGAGACTGGCTGGCTAACATGGTGTTTGTGCCAGCCAAGATTAAGCAGGTTGACCGTCATTTTTATGTACACTGGGGCTTCAAGCGGCTACTCAATCAGCCCATGTTTTCCAGTACTAAAACCATTAATGAAGCGTTACCCTTGCGAGAATTGTTGGTAAAGGTACTGGAGCCACTACGCCTGCAGGGCAAGCGCTTTACGTTTACCGGCCACTCTTCCGGCGGTGCGGTAGCGGTGTTAATGGCCGATTACTTTGAGCGGCAGAATAAGAAAGCAGTGAAACGGGTAGTTACCTTTGGTCAACCGGCTGTGGCCACCCGGGCCTGGAATAAACACTATTTATTGCACCATAAGACCTATCGCATTTGTTGCGATCTGGATATGGTGACTTTTATGCCGCCATTTCCCTATTACTTCTGGCATGTGGGCAAGATGCTCTGGCTGCATGATGATCAGATTTACGAGAATACGCCCACCCATGAACGCTTTTTAAAGTCGTTGCACAGCTGGTTGTTACGGCCGATTACTTACCATTACATGCGCAAGTATATCCGCAATAAAAGCTTATTTGATGAACACTAATCAGGTTGCCGGATAACCCGGTTTTTAAGCTTATCCAGGCTGTATTTGTCTTTAATACTCATGATCAGGGCGGCGATGCTGAGTAACAAAATACTGCCCGATTCGTAAATCAGGACAATTTTATCCAGCTCTTTACTTTGCAGAATAATCATCCTGCTGAGAGCAGTCATGGCAATAATCAGCGGCAGGGTTACCGGAATACGGTTGCTGTTGTAGTACGCCGCCAGCATACCCATTACTTCGGCGTAGATAAATAACAGTAGCAGGTCCGACAGCTCGACGGTGCGATATTCAACCATGTGCATAATCTCTGCTCCCACCGCCACCAGTGTTGCCAGCATGATGAGGATCAATAGAAGCTTCTCGATTTGCTCAATAAACTTAGCCATCGACATAACACTCTCTTACCGTTGGAATTTTCCTCAGTGTGAGGGAAGGGTCAGGGGATGGCTATAACTACTTAGTATGATTTTTATAGTGCTAATTGATTGGGTGAATTGCTTCTAGCCGGGCTAAGAAATCAATCCCAGAGGCTTTCATACCAACTGGTAAAAATCACACAGGCAGACACACTGTCGACTTTACCTTTAGTTAGTTTTTTATAACCGCCTAACTCAAAAAGCGTTGCTCTGGCATCGGCAGTACTTAAACGCTCATCATAGGTGGTAACCGGTGTCTTAAAGCGGCCATGCAAGCGATTAGCAAATTTCTGCGCTCGTTCGGTCATGGTCTGAGAAGTGCCGTCCATGTTGAGTGGTAAACCCACTACTACGATATGCGGCTGCCATTCATCATAGATCTTTTGAATCTTATCCCAGTCAGGGATGCCATCCCGGGCTTTAAGCGCTTCTAAGGGCGCGGCGGTGCCGGTGACTTCCTGACCGATGGCCACACCAATGCTCTTGGTGCCAAAATCAAACGCCAGAACAGTGCGTTGCCCGGCCTCAGGCATGACCCACCTCTGGCGCAATTTGCCAGACATCAATACCCAGACTGCTAACGGCCAGTTGCCAGCGTTGGTGGATAGGCGTATCAAACAGAATTTTTGGATCGGCTTCGATGGTCAGCCATGAGTTTTCCTGAATTTCCCGCTCCAATTGGCCCGCACTCCAGCCAGCATAGCCCAAAGTGATGATAGCCTGCTCGGGTCCGCGGTGATTACCCAGCGCGCCTAATATGTCCTTGGAGGGGGTGACCATAATTTCTGAGGTCAGGTTGAGACTTGAACTCCAGCCAGGCTGAGGGCTGTGTAAAATAAAGCCGCGCTCCTGGCTCACTGGTCCGCCAGCCAGCACGATTTGCTGGCCTTTCTCATCATCCACTTGTGCATCTT